>NZ_JBIWEL010000019.1:122395-142447 GCF_044762525.1 Pseudomonas sp. NPDC096950
CTCTTCATCCTGCTGCTGAAGCAGTGGAGCGAAAACCGTATTAACCGCCTGCGCGCCAGCGCCGCGGAGGAATAATTCATGTCGATCGAAGTGCGTAACGTCAGCAAGAATTTCAACGCGTTCAAGGCCCTGAACGACATCAGCCTGGATATCCACAGCGGCGAACTTGTGGCGCTGCTCGGCCCGTCCGGCTGCGGCAAGACCACGCTGCTGCGGATCATCGCCGGCCTGGAAACCCCGGACCAGGGCAACATCGTGTTCCACGGTGAAGACGTTTCCGGCCACGACGTGCGTGATCGCAACGTCGGCTTCGTGTTCCAGCACTACGCCTTGTTCCGCCACATGACGGTGTTCGACAACGTCGCGTTCGGCCTGCGGATGAAGCCGAAAAACCAGCGCCCGAGCGAAAGCCAGATCGCGGTAAAAGTCCACGAACTGCTGAACATGGTGCAACTGGATTGGCTGTCGGATCGCTACCCGGAGCAACTGTCCGGCGGCCAGCGTCAGCGGATTGCCTTGGCCCGCGCATTGGCGGTGGAGCCGAAAGTGTTGCTGCTGGATGAACCCTTCGGTGCTCTCGACGCCAAGGTCCGCAAGGAACTGCGTCGCTGGTTGGCGCGGTTGCACGAAGACATCAACCTGACTTCCGTGTTCGTGACCCACGACCAGGAAGAAGCGATGGAAGTCGCGGACCGCATCGTGGTGATGAACAAAGGTGTGATCGAGCAGATCGGTTCACCGGGCGACGTCTACGAAAACCCGGCCAGCGATTTCGTTTATCACTTCCTCGGCGATTCGAACCGTCTGCACTTGGGCGACGACAATCACGTGCTGTTCCGCCCGCACGAAGTGTCGCTGTCGCGGCATGAGCTGGAGGATCACCACGCGGCTGAAGTGCGGGATATCCGGCCGCTGGGCGCCACCACACGGGTGACGTTGAAGGTGGAAGGGCAGAGCGAATTGATCGAAGCCGAAGTGGTGAAGGATCACGACAGCCTGGTTGGTTTGGCCAAGGGCGAGACATTGTTCTTCAAGCCCAAGGTTTGGCAGAAAGTCGCCAACATCTAAAGCAAAAGCTTCGCGAGCAAGCCCGCTCCCACATTGGATCTGTGTCGTACACAACTCCCCTGTGAGAGCGGGCTTGCCCGCGAAGGCGTCCTACGCCGCGGCGCGATTCGGATTAATTCTCACCCCGCCAACCCGCGCCTCAATCTGCTCCTTGAGGTCCCGCCGCAACCCCAGCAAAAACGCCAACTCCGCCACCACAAACAACGGCCCGACAATCAACCCCGTCACATCATCGACAAACGCCGGTTTGCGCCCTTCGTAGTGATGGCCGACAAACTGAATCGCCCAGCCAATCACGAACATCCCCACGCCGCTGCTCAGCCAGACCATCGTGCTTTGCTGCGCGAGCAGTTGACCCGCCCAAATGCAAAGACCCAGCAACACCGTCATCAGCACCCCGAGGCGCAGTTCCAGGCGCAGGTAAAACCACGCCGACGCCAACGCCACCAACACCGCTGGCGAAACCCAGCCGCCGGCCCATTGCGGCCGCGACAGCAAAACCGCCACCGCCACCACAATCAGCGGAATGCCGATAAAGTGGCTGACGATATTGCGCGGGTCACGGTGGTAGGCGGCGTATTGACTGAGATGGTCAACGAGGCTTTTCATTGTTGTTCCTCCTGTAGGGTGACTGATCATGCCCCGGGTACAGTGTTCGCTCTGTCAGCCAGGCGACAATCTCTAGGAGAGTTAATGGATATGCAGGTCTGGCGTCCACGCCTGATGAGTGGGCAGTGGTTCAGTCATTTACCCGTTTCCCTACAGGATAGTCTGCTGGCGCTGGCCCGGGTGCGACGTTTGACGGCGGGTCAACGCCTGTTCAAACGCGGCGATCCGCCGTGCGGGTTGTACGCGGTGCTGGAAGGCACTGTGCGCATCGGTGCGGTGAGCGAGCAGGGCAAGGAGGCGTTGCTGAGCCTGGTGGAGCCACCGCACTGGTTCGGCGAAATCTGCCTGTTCGACGGTCAGCCGCGAACCCACGATGCGTTTGGCGCCGGCCTGTGCACCCTGTTGCATATTCCGCAGTCGGCGCTGCTGAAACTGCTCGATGAACAGCCGGTGTACTGGCGGCAACTGGCGCTGCTGATGAGCCACAAACTGCGCCTGACCTTCATCAACCTCGAACAGCTCAGCCTGATGCCGGCCCCGGCCCGCCTGGCCCATCGCCTGCTGATGATTGCCGAAGGCTACGGCGAAATCGACCCGCCACGCCGAGTGCTGCAACTGCCCCAGGAGCAATTGGCGTCGATGCTGTCCCTGTCGCGCCAGACCACCAACCAAATGCTCAAGGAGTTGCAGGGGCAAGGGATCATCGGATTGGGCTACGGCGAAATCGAAATTCTGGATGCCGAGCGGTTACGAGCGCTCGCCACAATCTAACCGCAACCACCGAACCCTGTGGGAGCGGGCTTGCTCGCGAAGGCGTCGTATCAGCCACCCTAAATGCTGACTGACACTGCGCCTTCGCGAGCAAGCCTGCTCCCACAGGGGGAATATGTTGAAGTTTGTGATGGGCAACCCGCCCAAACGCGCCTAGCCTGTATTCCTGAATAATCGAGGTGTGCCATGCGTGTCCTGTTAGTGGAAGACGAACCCGAAATCGCCAAACGTCTGGCCAACGGCCTGAGCGAAGCGAGCTATTCGGTGGATGTGGCGCTCAACGGCATGGACGGCCGCCGCTTCATCGAGTCCGGCGAATACGACCTGATCATCCTCGACGTCATGCTCCCGGGCCTCAACGGCTGGCAGCTGCAGCAACAAATCCGCAAGCTCGGCGAAACCCCGGTGCTGTTCCTCACCACCAAGGACGGCATCGAAGATCGCCTGCGTGGATTGGAGCTGCATGAGGACGACTACCTGCTCAAACCGTTTGCCGTGAGTGAGCTGGTGGCGCGGGTGCGCAAGTTGTTGCGGCGGGATCGGGGGCGGTGATTTCTAGAGACTGATCAAAAAACGAGCTGGACTTCGTGATAGAACTGCACTAAATACAATGCATATTTGCAGTTTATGCAATTTTGCACTGTATACGATGCAGGTTTTATGAATGGAAAACCTTGGTGAACTGATTCGAACATTGCGCAAAGAGAGAAAACTCTCTCAGCAGGCGCTGGCGCAACAATACGGAATGAGCCGTGCGACGATCTCGGGTATCGAAAACAACACCCTCTCTGAAATTGGTATTCGCAAGGTTGAGGCCATTCTCAATGGCTTCGGGTACGAACTCACAGCCGTGCCTAGACAATCCTCGCGTCCGACTCTGGACACCCTGAAAAAGGTGAACTTCCATGGTTGATTCGCGGGATAACGACAGGCTCCACATCAGCGTTGCCGACACCAGCGTAGGGACCTTGGGCCGCAGTTATTCTCGCGGTGATTCAGTTTTCACCTACGCCGACGACGTGCTTGAAAAAAACGCCGTATCGCTGACGATGCCGGCTCGCCTCGAAAGCTATCAATGGGAACGAGGTGTCCCGCCGATTTTTGAAATGAACTTGCCGGAAGGTGCCCTGCGCGAAGAGCTGATTCGTCGCTTCAGCAAAGCGGTTCGCGGGTTTGACGACTTCTCGATGCTGCCAATCGTCGGCCCGCATCAGCTCGGGCGAGTGGGGATTGCAAGCTCGCAAGAAGCAAACAACCGACAGCCTGAAACCAGCCTCGCAGACCTTCTTGTGCATGACGGTGCGCAAGGTTTGTTCGAGGACTTGTTGCACACCTACGGTCAGTACTCGGGTGTCTCCGGCGTCCAGCCAAAGGTGCTTGTGCGTGACAGTGCAACCACTGCTGACCGGCTTACCCATCGCGGAGCGACGCACCTGGTTAAGGCATTTCGCCCGGAGGAATATCCCGAGCTTGCGGCCAACGAATACTTCTGTATGCGGGCCGCGTTGCATTCCGGGCTGGAGGTACCGGAATTCGAACTGAGCGAGCACGGTAAATTTTTGGTGGTTAAACGCTTCGATCTGAATGACAAAGGCTATCTGGGCTTTGAGGATTTCTGTGTGCTCAATGCCTGGCCTTCCAAGGCCAAATACGACGGTTCATACGAAGGCGCCGCGAAGCAAATAAAGGGATTCGTTTCTCCATTGCTGCTCAACCAGGCACTGGAGTCATTTTTCAAAATCGTTGCGTTGTCATCCGGTCTGAAAAACGGTGACGCGCACCTGAAAAACTTCGGTGTGTTGTATGAACACTGTGGCGACGATGCACAGATCAGCCTTGCCCCGGCCTATGACATCGTCACGACGTCGGTCTACATCAAGACAGATAGCATGGCATTGCTGTTGGGCGGTTCGAAGGCTTGGCCAAAATACAAAATGCTGATGCGCTTTGGTCGTTCGGCCTGCAACCTGACGGAAGGCCGCTGCAATGAACTGCTGCAACAAGTCGTCCATGGGATAGACATGGCGATGGGCGAGATGGCTGATTACATCAAGGCCAATAGCGGTTTCGCCGAGGTTGGCGGAGCGATGATGGATCAGTGGAAATCAGGTGTAGCCCGCAGCCTGATTAAAGGTTGATGGTTTTGTGTTGGGTTGACGGACGCCTTCGCGAGCAAGCTCGCGAAGGGGTCAGCCCAGGCAATACATTTCCAGGTTCGTCAACGCAACCCATCCCGAAACTGCCCCGGCGTCATCCCGGTCCAGCGTTTGAACGCGCGGCTGAAGCTGCTCGTGTCCGCAAACCCCAGCAAATAGCTGATCTCACTCAACGAGCACAGCGGATCGCGCAGGTGCAGCAGCGCCAGGTTTTCGCGGCTTTCGTTGAGCAGCGTATCGAAGCGACAGCCCTCGTCCGCCAGGTGCCGTTGCAGGCTGCGCAGGCTCAGGTGCAGGGCCTGGGCGATGCGTTCGGCGCTGGGTTCGCCTTCGGGCAGTTGTTCTTCAATCGCGTCACGGACCTTGCGTTCCCAGGTCAGCGGTTTGAGCTGGGCCAGGGTGCGCTTGAGCACCGTTTCGTTGTGTTCGGCCAGTTCCGGGTTGGCGTCGTCGAGGTGGCTGTCGAAATCCACCAGGGCGAACTCCAATCGATCTTCGTCGGCAGCGAAATACACCGGTGAGCGGAAGACTTTGTGCCACTGGTGCGGGTCCGCCGGTTCCGGCCGGCGCAAGTACACCGCCAGTGGGGCGTAGTCGCGACCCAGGCGATTGCGGCAAGTGCGCACGTAGATCGCGGCAAAGGCATCGATGGCTTCGAAGGCCGGGGCCGGGCTGCCGGGCGGGACTTTCAGGCGAAAACGGTAGCGATCCTCGGTGCGGGTCAATTCCAGTTCCAGGGCATCGCTGACCACCTGGTGATAGCGCACGATCCGTTCGAACACTTCCCGCAGACTGCCGCTGGCCACCAGGGCATAACCGAGCGCGTGAAACGTGGTCGGGCTGACAAAACGCGACACCCGCAAGCCGATCGCCGGGTCGCCGCTGACCTGCACGGCGATTTCCCACAGGCGCGTGGTACTGGACAACGGATAACGGGCGTTAGGGTCGTCCATCAACTGCGGGTCAAGCCCCGCCTGTTGGCACAGGGCGGTGCTGTCGAGGCCCAACGCATCGAGTTGCTTGCGCAGGGCGCGGGTCCAGCTGGCGAGGGAGGTCGGTTCAGTCATGCTGATTGGCGCTTCCGGTCAACAGGTTGGCGTTCACGGCTACTACCCTGGAATGCATCACAAGGCAGGATGTGACCATCAATAACCAGAGGATGGAAGCATGGACGGTACTTCTGCAAGTCCCCAGCGACTGAATGCAGCTCAACGATCAGCCCATATTCGCGAAGTGGTGCTGGCCAGAGGCGTTGAACTGCGAAAAAACTACCCGATTCTCAACCATCAGGACGCCTTGGGCGCGGGCATTCTGGCCTTTGCGCTGGCCGGAATGATCGGTTCGGCGGCGCTCTACATCACCGGGCACATGGCCTGGTGGGTGTGCCTGTTGCTCAACGCGTTTTTCGCTTCGTTGACCCACGAACTGGAACACGACCTGATCCACAGCATGTATTTCCGCAAACAGCGGCTGCCGCACAACCTGATGATGGGCCTGGTGTGGCTGGCACGGCCGAGCACCATCAATCCGTGGATTCGTCGGCATCTGCACCTCAATCATCACAAGGTGTCCGGCACTGAAACCGACATGGAAGAACGGGCTATCACCAACGGCGAACCCTGGGGCATCGCGCGGTTGCTGATGGTCGGCGATAACGTGATGTCAGCGTTTATCCGCATGCTCCGGGCGAAAACCTGGGCGCATAAATTCAGCATCATCAAGCGCACGCTGAAGGTGTATGCACCGCTGGCGTTGGTGCATTGGGGGGCGTGGTATGTGTTTCTCGGCTTCCACGCGGCCAATGGCATCGCGGCTTTGCTGGGCGCGCCGATCGAATGGTCAGCGACCACCTTGTCGGTGATGCAAGTGATCGATATCGCGGCAGTGGTGATCATCGGGCCGAACGTATTGCGCACGTTTTGCCTGCACTTTGTCAGCTCGAACATGCACTACTACGGTGACGTCGAACTGGGCAACGTGATCCAGCAAACCCAGGTGCTGAACCCATGGTGGATGTGGCCGATGCAGGCGTTCTGCTTTAACTTCGGCAGCAGCCACGGGATTCATCATTTTGTGGTGAAAGAACCGTTTTACATCCGCCAGATGACCGTGCCGGTGGCGCATAAGGTCATGCGCGAGATGGGGGTTCGGTTCAATGATTTCGGGACGTTTGGGCGGGCGAATCGGTTTGTGCGCAAGGAAGAAGTTCAGGGCCAACCGGTAGAGGGTGTGCGGGTCTGATGGCCTCTTCGCGGGCTTGCTCGCGAAAACGGTCGTTCAGTCACCCTCAATCCGGCTGAAACGGCGACTCACTCAATATCACCCCGGTCTCATCCACATACTTCTGCCAATGCTCGATCAGCGCCGTAAGTTTGTCTGGCTGCAAAAGCGCCAAATCATGAATCTCCCCCGGATCACTCCCCAGGTCATACAACTGCCAGGTCGCCGGCCCCACCGGCCCAGGGATGTAAACCGCTTTCCACTGCCCCTGCCGAATTGCCCGCCGTCCAAACAGCTCCCACCCGGTCACCGTGTGTTCGTCATGCACCTGCGCTGTTTCACCAGACAGAAACCCCAGCCACGATTTGCCGCGCAGTTCCGCGACGTCCTTGCCCCGCCAACGCTTGCCCGGATGCCGCACGCCGGCCAGGTCGAGAATCGTCGGCGTTATGTCCATCACCGTGCCAAATCCATGGCTGATCTGGCCCTTGAGCGACAACTGTGGGTAATGCACCAGCGCTGGCACACGAATCCCGCCTTCGGTGGTGAAGGCCTTGAACAGCCGTGACGGCGCGGTCGCGACCTGAGCCCAGCTCGGTCCGTACCAGACGTAGGAGTTGGCGCGGCCGATGTTGTCCAGGCTGTTGTCGTAATGCTGGTTCAGATAAGTCAGCAGCTCCGGACCGAATTTCGGAAAGGCTTCCAACAGCGCGCCTTCGGCGCCGTTATCGGACATGAACAGAATGAACGTATTGTCCAATTGCCCCTGCTTGCGCAGGTAGTCGACGACACGACCGATGTTCCAGTCCATGCGCTCGACCATCGCCGCGTAAACCTCCATGGCCCGCGCGGACACCTGCCGTTGTTCGTCGCTCAAGGCGTCCCATTGCGCGTTGAGTTGAATCAGCGGATGAGGTTCGACATCCGCATCGATCAAGCCAAGGGATTTGAGTTTTTCCAGGCGTTCAAGGCGCAGCACTTCGGGACCGGCGTCATAGCGCCCGCGATATCTTTCGACCACATCGGCCGGCGCCTGCAACGGCCAGTGCGGCGCGGAAAACGGCAGATAGGCAAAGAACGGCCGCGTCTGATCGCGCTCCTTGAGGTACTGCAGCAGCTTGTCGCCAAAGGCATCGGAGGAATAGAAATCCTTCGGCAGTTCATCGATGAAGGTGTCGTCTTCGATGTACAACGCCGGGGTGGACTTCAGCAGCCCCGGCGTCTGTTCGTCGTAAGTCGGCTCAAAACCATAGTGGTTAGCCGCCCCCGGCAGCAGCGAAAACGAACGCTCGAAACCCCGTGCGTGCGGCGCCAGTTCGGCGGTCAGGCCCAAGTGCCATTTACCGCTCATCAACGTCTGGTAACCGGCCTCGCGCAGCAGTTCCGGCAGCGCCACCACGCGGTCGTTGAGATGTCCCTCGTAACCCGGTTTGCCGATCAGCTCCGGGGTCAGCGCTTCGGCCATGGTGCCGATGCCGGCGATGTGGTGGTCGGTGCCGGTGAGCAACATCGAACGGGTCGGCGAGCAGGTCGGTGCGGTGTGGAAATCGGTCAGACGCAGGCCGTTGTTGGCCAAGGCATCGAGGTTCGGCGTGGCGATTTCGCCGCCGAACGCGCCGATATCGGAAAAGCCCAGGTCATCGGCCAGGATCACCAGAAAGTTGGGACGTTGCGGCATCAAAAGTCTCCTGTTCAGCAGGCAATGAAGGACAGCGGCAGGTCGCGGATCTGCACCGGCACGGCGGGTTGGTAATGGTCGTCGCTGGTCAGTTCGTGGAGCAGTTCTTCGCGCAATTGGTGGAAGTCGAAACTGCTGCGCTGGCGCGGATGGGGCAGGGCGATGTCGACCACTTGCTTGATCCTTCCGGGACGCGGCTCCATCACCACCACGCGGTCGGCGAGGAAGATTGCTTCCTCGACATCGTGGGTGACCAGGATTGTGGTGATCTTGGCCCGACTGCGAATCGCCAACAGCTCATCCTGCATCTGCTGGCGGGTCAGGGCATCGAGGGCGCCGAAGGGTTCGTCCAGCAGCAGAATCCGTGGGCTGGCGACCAAGCCGCGAGCGATCGCCACCCGTTGCGCCATGCCGCCGGAGAGTTGGTGCGGGTAGGCGCGGGTGAAATCGCTGAGGCCGACCAGTTCGATGAAATCATTCACATGTTTTTGCTTTTGCTCGGCACTCAGCGCTTCGTTGACCAGGCCCAAGCCGATGTTGTCGGCCACCGTCAGCCACGGGAACAAACGGTGTTCCTGAAACACAATGCCGCGCTCGCCACCGATGCCGGTGACCGCTTTGCCGTCCACGGTGATCTGTCCGCGAAACTGCGTATCGAGCCCCACCAACAGCCGCAGCAAGGTGGATTTTCCACAGCCGCTGGAGCCGACGATGGCGACGAATTCACCCTCGGCAATGTCCAAATTGAATTCGCGAATCGCCTCCAGTTCAAAGCCATCGACGTCGAAGGATTTGCCCACGTGGTTGAAGCTGACAATGGGTGCGTTCATGCGTGTCTCCAGCGGGTCGCGCGGATTTCCAGGCGGTGGCCAATAAGGTTGAGCAGGGCGCCGGTCAGGCCCACCAGGAGCATGCCGGCCATGATCAGGTCCATGCGCAGCAGTTGCTGGGCGCCGATCATCTGGCTGCCGATGCCGCCGTTGGACGGCATGAAATATTCGGCACCGATGGTGCCGAGCCAGGCATAGATCAGGCTCAGGCGCAGGCCGGCGAAAATTCCCGGCGCGGCGCCCGGCAAGACCAAGCGGCGCAGGCGTTGGCCGAGGTTCAGGCGCAGCACTTGCGCGGCTTCGTTGAGTTGCGGTGAGAGGTTGGCGACGCTGCGTTGGGTGGCGATGAACAGTGGGAAAAACGCGGCGAGGGCGACGAACACCCACTTGGCCAATTCCCCGAGGCCGAACCACGCGGTAAGCAGCGGCACCCAGGCGAAAATCGCAATCTGGCGGATCGCGGCGAGAGTCGGGCCGAGTACCCGTTCACTGGTGCGCGACAAACCCAGCAGCAAGCCCAACGCAAACCCGAGGCCACCGCCCAGCAACAGGCCGCCGAGGGTGCGGCCCAGGCTCAGGGCCATGCCGCCAATCAAGGTGCCATCGAGCAAGCCGTGCCAGGTGGTTTTCAAAACAGTCAGCGGACTGACCAGAATATTGGCGTCGATCCATTGCTGATCCGAAGTCACTTGCCACAGCGCCAGCAGTGCCAATGGCAGCAGCCAGGGTTGCACGCGTTGCCAGCCTTCATAACGCGGGCCTCGGCGAATCTCGGCGGTGGCCGGGTGCGGCCAGTGCACCAGTTTTTTGTCGAGCAGACCGATGCCGCGATCCATGGCCACGCCGATAAAACCAATCACCACGATGACCACGAAGACGATGTCGAGCATGAACAACTGTCGCGCCCAGACCATCAGGTAACCGATGCCTTCGCTGGAAGCCAACAGTTCCACCGCCAGCAGCGACGTCCAACCGGCCGCCAGGGCCAGCCGTACACCGGCCATGAACGCCGGCAGCGCGGCAGGCAATATCAGACGACGGATCAACAATCGGGTGGGCAGTCGCAGCACGGCGGCAGCCTCTCGCAGCTTGGGTTGCGCGTCGCGCACGCCGACCAGGGTGTGCAAGGTGACTGGCACCACAATGGCCTTGACCAGCACCACCAGTTTCAACACTTCGCCAATGCCGAAAAACACCATGAACAACGGAATCCAGGCCAGGGTCGGGACTTGCGCCAACCCGGCGAAGGTCGGGAACACCAAGCGCTCCAGGCGCCGACTGAAACCCAGCGTCGCGCCCAACATGGCACCCGCGCTAACCCCGGCCAGCAAACCCCAGAACAAGCGTTGCAGGCTGATCCACAGATGACTCCACAACTCGCCCTGGGACAGTTCGACGGCGCTGCTCCAGACCAGCGATGGCGCTGGCAGGATTTGCTCGCTCATCCAATGATTGCGGCTGGCCAGCCACCAGAGGGCGAACAGGCTGACGGGTAGCAACCAAGGCAGCAGTCGCTGGCTCAGGCTTGGCCAGAGGCGCTGGCCGTTGAGCGGCGGCGCGAGCAGCGGCAGGCTGAGAAGGGAAACACGGGCCATGGATGACCTCCGTTGTCGGGTTGCAAAACTGGCCTGCCCCTGTGGGAGCCGGCTTGCTCGCAAAAGCACAGCACATCCAATATTAATGGCGACGGACGCACCGCTTTCGCGAGCAAGCCCGCTCCCACAGGGATTTTAGGTGTATGCAAATTTGATCTATAAAAATTCAAATCAATACTATTGAGAGATAAGCCAAGCCATTTAAGGCCTACAGCCCACACGCATCCAATGCATTCGAAGAATATTTTCGATGCTGTTTATGCATACCCGCCCAAGAGCCCCGTCCTGACTGGCATAGATCAAAAAGATATAAAAATGTGAATTTATAGTATTTAAGCGCTGGCTCCGATTCAGCCTACGTTCTGCTCCTCAACGCCGTCGCCACCAGGAGCAGCACCCATGAATCGTCCCTTCAAACGTGTCATCAGTCTGTTCGCCATTCCGGCGCTGGCGGGGTTGTTGGCGCTCACTGCCCACGCCGATGAACTCAAGGAAATCCGCATCGCCGTGCCCGACCTCAGCGCCGGTACCCAACACAGTGGCGGCGGCATCGCGGATGTCTTGCGCGACCAGCAAATCTACGAAAAAGCCTTCGCCGATCAGGGCATCAAGATTCAGTGGAGCTTCTTCAAGGGCGCCGGTCCCGTGATCAACGAAGCATTTGCCAATGGTCAGGTGGACCTGGCTTATCTCGGCGATCTCGCGGCAATCATCGGTAAGTCCAACGGTTTGGATACGCGGCTGCTCAGCGCCTCCGCACGGGGCGTGAAACAGTATCTGGGCGTGGTGCCTGGCTCGGGGATCAAGACGCTACAAGACTTAAAAGGCAAACGCGTGGCGATTTTCCGTGGCACCGCCACGCAGCTGTCCTTCGACGCAGCGCTGGCCAGCCAAGGGTTGAGCGAGAAGGACGTGAAGGTGATCAACCTCGACTTCAACGGCGCAGTCGCGGCCCTGGCGGCCAAGCAGATCGATGCGTCCTGGGGCAGCTCCGGGCTGACGGCGTTGCAAGCCAAGGGGCTGGCCGAGTTGCCGCTGAACACCAAGGATCTGGGGGGCGCGGGTAGTGTGCAGGCGGTGTTGGTCGGCACCGGCAAGTTTGTCGACGAGCACCCTGATGTCGTCGCGAAATTGCTGAAGGCCCAGCAGCAAGCGGTGGAGTGGCTGACTCAGGACAGCAACAAGGATGCGTACATTCAACTGGTGTCGGGGCTGGCCAGTTACCCGGCGGTGATTCTTCAGCAGGACTTGAAGGATCAGAAGTTGAGCGAAGTCTTCCCATCGACCCTGGACCCGGTGTTCCTGGGGAAACTGCAGGATGCGGTGGATTTGGCTTCGCAGCAAAAGCTGATTCGTAAGCCGTTCAAGGTGAGGGATTGGGTGGTGCCTGAGTTGGCTGCTGCCAAGCTCTGAATTTTTAGCGCCAGTGCAGGCGCCTTCGCGAGCAAGCCCGCTCCCACATTTGATCTTTAGTGTTCACAAATTATGTGTTCACAGGAGATCCAATGTGGGAGCGGGCTTGCTCGCGAAGGGGCCCTAAACCGCGACAGAGATCTGCTGCTTATCCACTGCCACCAACGTCTCAATCATCGCCCGCGCCGCCGGCGACAGCCGGAACCCGGTGCGACTGACAATCCCGCACCGCGCATTCATGCTTTCAATGTTCTGCGGCAAGTTGCGCCAGTGCAGCAGCACCAGAGAACCCTTGGCAATGTCCTCGACAAACGCCTCTTCCGTGCCGATGCCAATTGCATTCGATTGCAGCACCACTTTCACCAGCGCCGGAAAGTGCTCGGTCTCGATGGTCGGTGAAAAATCCATCCGCCCACTGAGGTTCGCCAACAGTTTGCGAATGCCCGGCGGGATCAGCGTGGTGGCCAGCGGATAGTCGAACATGTCATTGGTAGACAGGCTGTCCTTGACCAGCAGCGGATGCCCTGGCCGGCAAAAAAACACACCGCGCTTAGGCGTCAGGGCCTGGGTCTGGAAGTTCGGGTCGGCCTCGAAATGGCGGATGTCGGCGATGAAGAATTCGATCTCTTCACGGCTTAGTGCGCGGCTGAGTTTTTCCCAGTTATCCACCTGGAAACAGGTCCGTACTTTCGGGTGCGCGTTGATGAATTGCGCGACCGCATCCGGCACCAGTTTCACCGCCGGCGCCGGGCCGCAACCGAAGCGCAATTCACCGGCGTCGAGCTTGGTCATCTGCGTCACTTCAGCGCTGAGCAACGCCGCGCCTTGCACCAACGTCAGGGCGTGTTGCAGCACCACCTGGCCTTCGGGTGTCGGGCGCAAATCCTTGTTGCCACGGTCCACCAGCACACAGCCGAACTCTTGCTCCAGCCCCTGGATACTGCGGCTGAACGCCGGTTGAGTGATGCCCATGGCGTCGGCCGCGCGGACAAAACTGCGGTGCTCATTGAGGGCGATGAAGTAGCGCAACTGGCGAAGATCCATATGCTTTTGCGGCATCCTAAAAATAGCTCGAAGGCATTTGCGACGAAGGTTGCTTGAGGTTTTAAATGCAAGCTCTTATTCCGTCAACGAAGCATGTGAATATCTATTAGACCTAAATTGAATATAGATAGAGCAATGTTTTCGCAGGCGTTCAACCGTCAGCAGTCCGATCGAGGGTCTACCCATGAGCAATGCCGCTTTAGCTGTAAAACCCGCTGTTCACGCGCTTGAAATCCATCCGGTGGCCGGTCGGATCGGCGCCGAAATCCGTGGCGTGAAACTCTCCGGCGAGCTGGATGCGAGCACCGTCGAAGCGATCCAGCAGGCGCTGGTCCAGTACAAAGTCGTGTTCTTCCGCGAGCAGACCCAGCTCGACGACCAGAGCCAGGAAGCCTTCGCGCACTTGCTCGGCGAGCCGGTGGCGCACCCGACCGTGCCAGTGCGCGACGGCACCCGCTACCTGCTGGAACTGGACGGCGCTGAAGGCCAGCGTGCCAACTCCTGGCACACCGACGTGACCTTCGTTGACGCGTACCCAAAAGCTTCGATCCTGCGCTCGGTGGTGGCCCCGGCGTTCGGCGGCGACACCTTCTGGGCTAACACCGCCACGGCCTACAACGAACTGGCGCCGGAACTGCGCGAACTCGCGGACAAACTTACGGCGGTGCACAGCAATGAATACGACTACGCCGGCGCCAAGCCCGACGTGTCGGCGGAGAAGCTGGAGCGCTACCGCAAAATCTTCACTTCCACCGTTTACGAGACCGAACACCCAGTGGTGCGCGTGCACCCGATCAGCGGTGAGAAGAGCTTGCTGCTGGGGCATTTCGTGAAACGCATCAAGGGTTATTCCCAAGCGGATTCGGCGCACCTGTTCGGCTTGTTGCAAAGCCATGTCACCCGTTTGGAAAACACCGTGCGCTGGCGCTGGAAGGCCGGTGATGTGGCGATCTGGGATAACCGTTCGACTCAGCATTACGCGGTGGATGACTACGGGACGCAGGATCGGATTGTTCGCCGGGTGACGTTGAAGGGTGAAGTACCGGTGGGCGTGGCGGGGCAGCGGAGTCAAACCATTAAAGGGGCTTGAAACACGGACCCTGTGGGAGCGGGCTTGCTCGCGAAGAGGGAGTGTCAGTCGATCAAGTGTTGACTGACACACCGCTTTCGCGAGCAAGCCCGCTCCCACATTTGATTGGGTTACCACACCCCGATCTGGACCAGTTTTTCGGTTTCGGGCTCGCCATAACGAAACCGCTGCCCGCGCAAATCAATCTCCTGATGGCTGATGGTCGTGCGCCGCTTCAACCCGCGCACCCACTCGAACAAATACCCCGCATGTTCTTCGCGCACCGCCGCATACGCCGGGTCCGCGCCCAAATCCTGCAACTCCTGTGGATCATTCAGCAGATCAAACAGCTGCGGCCGAAAGCCGTCATACGCCAGGTATTTCCAGCGTACGCTGCGCACCATGGTCATGCGGCAACGGTCGATCGGCTGCGCCAGGCGCTCCCGCGCCGGGGCCTGGAAGGCGTAGTCGTATTCGCTGATTGCGTAGCGGCGCCAATCGGTTTCCACGCCGTGCAGTAGCGGAATCAGTGAGCGTCCTTCGAGACGATGATCAGCGCTCGGCAATCCCAGTGCGTCAAGAAAGGTCGGCAACGCATCGATGGTTTCCACCAGCCGATCATCCACCGATCCACGGGTGATATCCGCCGCCACACGCGGGTCGCGCACGATCAACGGAATTCCCACCGCCGGCTCCAGCAGAAACTCTTTCTCCCCCAGGTAATGGTCGCCCAGGAAGTCGCCGTGATCGCTGGTGAACACAATCAGCGTGTCATCCCAGCGCCCATTGCTTTGCAGAAAATCGAACAACCGCCCGAGCTGATCATCGACCTGTTTGATCAGGCCCATGTAGGTCGGCACCACGTTCAGGCGCACTTCGTCGCGGGAGAAATTCAGGCTTTCTTCATGCTGGCGAAACGCGTGGTACACCGGGTGATCGCTTTCCTCGCCGAGTGCTGCGCGCACCGGTTCAATCACTTGGTCGGCGCCATACAGCGCGTGATACGGCGCCGGGGCGATGTAGGGCCAGTGCGGCTTGATGTACGACAGGTGCAGGCACCACGGCTGCTCGCCTTGCTCGTCGATAAAGTCGATGGCGCGGTCGGTGGTGTAGACGGTTTCAGAATGTTGTTCGGGGACGCGCGCCGGCAAATGAGCGTTGCGCATTTTCCAGCCGCTAAGGATTTCGCCATGTTCGCCTTCGGCCGCGTTGGCCCAGTCGTGCCACGGGTTGCGGCCATCGAAGCCGTGGTCGCGCAAGTAGTGGGTGTAGGGCGCGGATTCGCGTTTATCGTCGAATAGCGGGTCGTCGGGGAAGATGCCGTCATGGCGGAAAAAGGGTTCGAAACCGACCTCGTTCAGCGCTTCGGCTTGATCGCTGGATGGAGCAATGGCAAGGCGTTGCAAGGCATTGAGATTGGGCGTGGCGTGGGTCTTGCCTACCAGCGCGGTGCGGATGCCGTGAGGGCGCAGATAGTCGCCGATGGTCAGTTCTTCCAGGGGCAACGGCACCGCGTTCCAGGCCACTTGATGGCTGCTGACATAGCGCCCGGTGTAGGCCGACATCCGCGACGGTCCGCAGATCGTGCCTTGGGTATAGGCGCGGCTGAAACGCACACCGGCAGCGGCCAGGCGATCGATATTTGGCGTGTGCAGATGCGGGTGGCCGTAGCACGACAGGTAATCGCGACGCAGCTGGTCGCACATGATGTACAGCACGTTGCGCACGGTTTTTTGGGTGTGGGGCATGGGGTTCACCGATCGGAAGACAGGCGAGGGTTTTCGCTGGTGGGGCGGGGGTGAGGCAAGTGCATTTGGGGAATGATGGGTATGCAGGGAGTGCATTGGTGTCTGGTCTGGCCTCTTCGCGAGCAAGCCCGCTCACACAGGGGATTTGTGTGCCCATGTGGGAGCGGGCTTGCTCGCGAAGGCGGCCGATCAGACGGCAAGATTCTCCAGCGAACACACCTCCTCATCCTGCTGATCAATCGCCTTGATCTGCGCAATCATCGCCTCGGCCAGCGGCGACAACCGATACCCTGCGCGGCTGACAATCCCATACCGCGTGTACAACTCCTCAAGATCATCCGCCAACCCATCAATCTTCAAACACACCAACTCACCCCTGGCGAGATGCAGCGCATCTGAATAAGCGCCGACAATCCCGATCGCGTCCGAACGCATCACCACGCTCAACAGGCTGTAGCTGTTTTCGCATTCCACATTCGGCGTGAAATCGGGCCGGCCGCTCAAGTCGACGATGACTTTGCGCAGGTTCGGCGGGCGGATGCTGACGGCCATCGGATAGCTCATCAACTCCGCCGCGCTGACGCTTTCACGGCCCGCCAGTGGATGCCCGGCGCGGCAGCAGAAATGCCATTTGCGCGGGCGCAGGCGTTGGGTCAGGTAGTCCGGGTCCGCTTCGAAATAGCGGGTGTCGGCGACGAAAAATTCAAACTCCTCACTCAGCAGACGCTTGCTCAAGCTCTGCCAATCGTCCACCTGAAACTGCACCCGCGCTTTCGGATAGCGCCCGATGAAGGCGCCGATCGCTCGCGGGATCAATCCCGCCGCTGGCGCCGGGCCGCAACCGAAGCGCAACTCGCCGGCCTCCAGGCCATTGAACTGGCTGATCTCGTTGGCCATCTGCTGCGCGCCGCTGACCAGTCGCCGAGCATGTTCGAGCAACACCTGGCCTTGTTTGGTCGGCGCCAGGTCCTTGCGGCCACGATCCACCAACTGGCAACCGACGCTGTGTTCCAGCGCCTGGATGCTGCGGCTGAAGGCGGATTGCGAGAGGTTCACCGCCTGCGCGCCCGCGACGAAACTGCGCTGGTCGGCGAGGGCGATGAAGTGTCTGAGCTGGCGCAAATCGATATGCATTTTTCACATAAAAAATATCGGGCAAATGCATTGGATATGCATTAGGTCGACTCCTTATAAAGGCAATCTCTTATGCAGTAAATCTTTGTAAAAACATAAATAAATAACTTTAAAGAATATGCAGTGCGAAAAGTCGTTGCGTGTTTTTTGACCAGGAGCCGCCCCATGAGTCCGTTGAACCTTGCGTCACCCTTATCGCCCCGACGGCTCAAACGCCTGCCCCTGGCCCTGTTGCTGGCGGGAAGCGCCCAGGCTTATGCGGCCGACACCGTGACTCCGGAAGCGGCTCCCGCCGGCAAGACCACAGCGGACAGTTCGCAACTCGAAACCGTGACCGTTACCACCCGCCGTCGTGAGGAGAGTTCGCAAGACGTGCCGACGCCAATGAGCGTGGTCAGCGGCCAGGCCCTGGAAACCCAACGGGTCTATCGCATTCAGGATCTGCAACAACTGGTGCCCAGCGTCAACGTTGCCTACATGCATGCGCGCCAGTCCAGCGTGTCAATCCGCGGCCTCGGCAACAACCCGGCCAGCGATGGCCTGGAGGGCAGCGTCGGGCTCTACATCGACAACGTTTATCTCGGGCGGCCGGGCATGGCGGTGTTCGACCTGATGGACATCGAACAACTCGAAGTCCTGCGCGGTCCGCAAGGCACGCTGTTCGGCAAGAACACCACCGCTGGCGTGATTAACATCAGCACCCGCGCGCCGTCGTTTACCCCGGAACGCAGCATCGAAACTTCGGTTGGCGAGGACGGTTACTTCCAGACCAAGGGCACGATTTCCGGCCCGTTGAATGACGAACTCGCCGGGCGTTTTTCTGCCTATCGCACCCGCAGCGACGGCGACATCAAGAATGAATTCAACGGCCATGATTTGAACGGCGGCTCCCGCGACGGCTTCCGTGGGCAATTGCTGTACAAGCCCAACGAGTCGTTCAACCTGCGCTGGATCGGCGATTACAACGAAGAGGATTCCAGCGCCGGCACTCGCGTGCTGTACAACACCGGGCCGACCATCAACGGCGTCAACCTCTACTCGGCGCGGGCCGCTGCAGCTGGCGCGACGCTGGTCAACGGTTCCCATCGCAAGGTCAATCTGGACAACGACCAGCACGTCACGGTGCATCAGGGCGGCACATCGCTGGAGGCCAACTGGACCTTGCCGAACGACTTTACCCTGACGTCGGTCAGTTCCTATCGCTGGTGGAATTTCACCCCGCGCAACGACGACGGTTTGAACGTTCCGGCGAGCTACAACGCCGGGGTTTCGGTCGAGGATAAGCAGTACTCCCAGGAATTCCGCCTGGCCTCGCCCAAGGGCGAGTTCTTCGATTACGTGCTCGGCGCCTATTACTTCGGCTCGGACCTGGACAACAAATCCTTCTCCTATTACGGCCCGCAAGCGGACATCTGGAACGGCACGCCACGGGGCGCACTGGCCAACGTCGACAGCGTCGGCAACGGCCATATCGAAACCAACAGCTTTGCGCTATTCGCCCAAGGCACTTGGCACCTCACCCCGCGCCTGGACTTCACCGCCGGGGTCCGTGGCACCTATGAAGAGAAAAACGCCTGGGTGACGCGTGATGCTCCGGTCGGTGGTGCGGCAGTGACCGGTGCAGCGGCCACGGCGCGACGCGGTCGCACCGGCGCCTACGATTCCGGCGATCTGAATCAGTACAGCTCCAGCCCTTCGGGTTTGTTGAACCTCAGCTACCGCTTCACCGACGATTTGCTCGGCTACGCGACCCTGTCCCACGGCGAGAAGTCCGGCGGCGTGAACCTCGTCGTAGGCTCCGCGCCCACCGCTGGTGCCGACTCACTGCTGATCGGCACCGAGCGCGCCAACAACGCCGAACTCGGCTTCAAAAGCACCCTGTGGGACCGTCGCCTGCAACTCAACGCCAACGTGTTCTGGACCCAGGTCAACGCCTACCAGACCAACGCCTACGACGACGTCAACCGCGTGCAATACCTGACCAACGCCGGCTCCGTGCGCTCTCGCGGCGTGGAAGTCGAAAGTACGATCATCCCGTTGCGCGGCTTGACCCTGAACCTCAACGGCTCGTTCAACGACGTCAGCTACCTCTCCTATAAAGATGCCCCGTGCCCGCCGGAAGTCAGCTTGCGCCCCGGCGCGCCGGCCTCTTGCGACCTGAGCGGCCACCAGGTGGTCGGCGCGTCGAAATGGATCGGCAACGCCAACGGCGAATACAAATGGAACCTGAGCAACGGCTTCGAAGAGTACGTCACCGCCAGTTATGCGTTCCGTTCCAAAGCCGTGGGCACGGTGGAGGATTCCGATTACGGGCAGATCCCTAGTTATGCCGTGGTCAACTTATCCACAGGCCTGCGCGGCGACTTCAATCAGGGTCAATGGGATGTGTCGCTGTGGTTGAAAAACGCCTTCGACAAGACCTATTACACAACGCTATGGACGGGCGGCAACGGTGGGTATGAAGGATTGCTCGGCACGCCTCGGACCTTGGGCCTGACAGGGCGCTATGACTTCTGATTCGTGTTGTAGCTGACGCAATATTTTGAAATGGGAAACGTCGGACTGAGCTTGGAGATCCGTCCTACATCTATCCATTTTCTGGCTTGTTAACGTGCGCGCCAATTTCGCGTGCACAGACCAGGGACGGTTTGGATATCGCGCTTTATTTCCTATTTGCTTAAGGATAAGCGTATGTTCCGACCGGCCAATACGGCGCA
>NZ_JBIWEL010000020.1:0-135820 GCF_044762525.1 Pseudomonas sp. NPDC096950
GTTCAACAGGCAAGTTTTCGAGCACTGCGATTCGCCCTCGCAGTAAGCCATGAGCTTTGGCGTGGACGTTGCGCGTGGCGTGACCGTTGTCCTTGAGCATTGTCTCCATAATGGAACGCAGGGCCTCAGCCAACTCTTCGCTAGTCTGCGACTCATCGTCGGGAATCTGCTCGAAAGAAGGCTCAAAAGGTAATGGCCTCAATGAAGTGCTTTCTACTAGAAGGTCGCTCATGAAAAGTAACTCCGCTCGGCAATGAGATCACGGGTACGCGATTTTCTTATGGGCGTAGCATGAGAAAAACTCAATCATTTAAGGTCAGCCTTCAGTCGAGCACCGGCATACGCTTGCGCCTCCTGGGCTTTTTCAACTACCGCTGCAGTGCCAAAAAACTCGTGTGTCACACCAGAATAAAGTTTGCGCTCTACACTAACGCCCGCGCCGCGCAGCGCTTGCTCAAGCTGCGCGCCGTCATCACGCAATGGGTCGATTTCAGCGTTGATCAGCGTGACCGGAGGAAGCCCTCGCAGATTGGCGTGTACCAGATCGATACGCGGATCCTTGGTATCTGCCGGACTGGTGGTGACTTGCGAAATGAACCACAGCATCATCGGGCGGTTGAGCGGTATCGCATCGGCATACTTCATGTACGATTCGGTATCTGTGTTTGACTGTGCTACGGGATATACCGACAACACATGCTTAGGTGGGGTGAGGCCCGCTTTGTGAGCTGCAACCGCAGTTGCAACAGCAAGATTGCCACCCGCGCTCTCACCCGCGAGAGCGAGACGTTTCGGATCTCCGTTTATCGTGGATGCCTTCGTAGTAAGCCAGCGGTAAGCGGCCAAAGCATCGTCATGAGCAGCAGGGAATTTGTGTTCTGGAGCGAGTCTGTAGTCCACCGAAACTACGACAGCATTTGCGTGTTTCGCCAACCCACGTGCCCCGCCGTCATAAATCTTTCGATCCGCAAAAACCCACCCTCCTCCGTGAAAATACAACACCACAGGAAATGGCCCATTGCCCTCGGGCGTGTATACCGTCGCCGGCATTGAGCCTCCGGCGCCAGGTACCTGAATTTCACGAGTCGTCACCCCAGGAACTAGCGCGGTGGGCGTAGCGTCACGTTTCTGATCCGCTAGTACGCCCTTGACGGCGTCAGCGATGGTCGGTTGCTGACGGGCTTCGACTGGCGTGATCTTCTCAATCGCCTTGCCATCAAAACTGGCAAACTTGTTCAGAACTGTCTGCATGTCTGAATCAGTCCGCAACATGCTTTTTGTACCACTTACGGCGAGTTGAGTGACTGAGGGTTTTTCCGGATCTCTAGCGCATCCGTTAAGGAGCGTGATGGCCGCGATGGCTGACAATGCGAGGGCCAGTTTTGAATAGTTTTTTATCATTTTATTCCCCTCACGCCGACAATTAAGTCTAGTGATCAGCATTTAAAGTATTGAGAAAAGCGTCGGCTGTAATGCAACCGACGCTGACGTCGTATATCAAGCTGCAGGCTTGAGTACAACTTTTGTCCAGCCGTCATCGCGGGCATCAAAATGCTTGTACGCATTAGGCCCCTCGGCGAGTTTCAGTCGATGTGAGATGATTTGTGCGGGATTAGCCCGCCCGTGGTGAATAAGTTCGGCAAGGCGTCGGTTGTAGTGCTTGACGTTGGCTTGACCAGTACGAATCTGCTGACCCTTAAACCAAAATGAGCCGAAATCAAATGCCATCTTGCCTTGCTTAGCGAGATCATTTTCAGCACCTGGATCTTGCGGGACAAATACGCCAACGACACCAATTCCACCAGTAGCTTTGGTTGAGGCAACAAGGTTATTCATAGTCAAGTGATTAGCTTCATGACCATGGCGGTCGCAGCACTGGTAACCGACGCATTCGCAACCGCGATCCGTGCCTTTGCCATGAGTCAGATTAAGAATTTGATCCACCGCTTCCTTTTCCAGCGAGTTGATCGGGGTCGCCCCCAACTGCGCGGCCAGTTTCAAACGATCCGGGTGGATGTCGACGACAAAAACTTGCGACGCACCTTTGATCATTGCCGAGTGCGCAGCCATCAATCCGACCGGGCCTGCGCCGTAAATAGCGATGCTCTCGCCCGGCAGCAGACCCGCGAGTTCAGTTGCATGCCAGCCTGTCGGGAAGATATCGGAGAGCATAACGTAGTCGTCCTCGCGCTCCTCGGCATCTTCAGGCAGCACTAAACAATTGAAGTCGGCATAAGGCACGCGCAGCAGCTCCGCCTGCCCGCCCTGATAAGGCCCCATGTCAGCAAACCCGTAAGCGGCGCCCGCGCTGCCAGGATTGGCGGTCAGGCAAAAACCGGTGAGACCTTTTTCGCAGTTCTCGCAGAATCCGCAACCGATGTTGAACGGCAGGCAGACCCGATCGCCAACCTTCACGCGATCAACTCCTGCGCCTACCTCGATTACCTCACCGAGATTCTCATGCCCGAAGACACGCCCAGTCTCCATCGATGTACGACCTTCGTACATGTGGAGATCCGAACCGCAGATATTTGTGGTGGTGATTCGCACCAACACATCAGTGGTTTTTTCAATTTTGGCATCGGGGACGTTCTGCACACTGACATCACGCGGGCCGTTGTAAACAATTGCTTTCATGTCCTTCTCCCATTAGCTCAACGAAGGAAAGATTCGCTTGCTCAGACTTATGTGGCAGAGGGTTAAGAACGTATGTTCAATCAATCCAGCGCACGTCTGACGGACGGTTAGGCGACGAGGTAAATGTCGAAAAAAAATGAATTATATGAGAGCGCCTGTATCTATTTTCCGTACCGAAAGCTGCGTTAAATAAATTGCAAATTGAAGAGTTGCCTGATGAAGGACGGTTTAACAAAGCACTGAGGCGGTTTCTATTACAAAAATCTCGATGATTTTTGGTAAGCGCCCGCCCGAAGTCCCCTTGCACGACTCAGGCAGATACCCACTGATGCGGCAGCAGTTGGTCAATGGGAGCCTAGCTCATATTGCCGCTCGCTAAGACTGGTAGCTAAACACCCAGTTCTATCCAGCTATCTGCGTCCGACCTGACAATCCGTCGATCACATTGGCCCAATAGACATCCTAGTTACGAATGGCAGGGGACGGCTTGCCAGGGTCGCGAGGGTGGTGAGATCGAACGCCTGCATGCAGCTTCTGCTCTCTCGTAATACTGCCTATAGACCCCTTCGCTACTCATTTGAGAGCAACAGCACACGAATACAATCGCCTTACCTTTGTACGCACTAATCTGATTATCGCTTAGCGTGTCGAAGAGGCTGCGTGTGGATAAACACTCGCTCTTCAAATTCATGTTCGGTGTTCTCCAAAACCTGCAATACACCCTTGGATGGAACCCTGTATGAAACTGAAAAAATTAGTGATCCAGCTAGCCTTTTCTGCTGCGATGGTTGGCGCAACGTCCGCCATGGCCGACATAAGCAAACCGACCATTGTGCTCGTTCACGGTGCTTTCGCCGGCTCCAGCAGTTGGAACGGCGTAATCAAGATTCTTGAGAAAGATGGCTACACCGTTATTGCTGCCGCCAACCCGTTGCGCAGTGTTAAAAGCGACGCCCAATCCATTACTAATCTGCTCCAGGGCATCAAGAGCCCGGTGGTGCTGGTAGGCCATTCCTATGGGGGCCCGGTCATCAGCGAAGCGGCCTATGGACAAGCCAATGTGAAAGCACTGGTGTATGTCTCCGCTTTTGCACCTGAAGCCGGTGAAAGCGCCGTCGCGCTCACCGGAAAATTCCCGGGGGCGACCCTTGGCCCAACGCTCGGCGCTCCAGTAGCTCTGGAGGGTGGCGGTAAGGATCTCTACATCCAGCAGGATAAGTTTCCCGCTCAATTCGCAGCCGACGTCCCCGTTGCCGACGCCCGCTTGATGGCCGCTACTCAGCGCCCCGTCACTGAGCAAGCACTGAACGAAGTGGCAACGGACGCTGCATGGAAAACCATTCCTTCGTGGTGGATCTACGGCGACAAGGACAAGAACATCCCCCCGCAAGCCATGAAGTTCATGGCTGAGCGGGCGAAGTCCAAACAGACGGTGGTGGTCAAAGGTGCGTCTCACGTAGTCATGGTTTCCAATCCAAAACCAGTCGCCCAAATCATCGAGGCCGCTGCAAAGGCTCTGTGAGAAACACCCGAGCCTTTTGAATCACCCGTTCAAGCATTAATTCACGCTCACTTGTTGAGCCAAGATCCTGAGTCTGACTCTCGTGCGATGCCGAGAGCAGGAGGTACTGTGTCCGATCAATACAACGCCCCATCGAGTTCTCGCAGGCAGGTACTCAAAGTTGGCGCCACGGCGCTGGCTGCCGGTTCAATTTCGGGAATGGTGATGGGTAGCAACGTTGCCCAGGCGGCAACTTCGGCCCCGACTAAAGAAGGACATAACGAAATGACCAGCTTCACCACCAGCGACGGCACCGAAATCTTCTACAAAGACTGGGGCACCGGTCAGCCCATCGTTTTCCACCACGGCTGGCCTCTCAGTTCCGACGACTGGGACGCGCAAATGCTGTTCTTTGTTTCCAAAGGCTATCGAGTGATCGCTCATGATCGCCGGGGTCATGGTCGCTCAACGCAGACCTCAACCGGGAACGACATGGACACCTACGCTGCGGACGTTGCAGCCTTGGTCGCTCATCTCAAGCTGAAAAACGCAGTGCACATCGGCCACTCCACCGGTGGCGGCGAGGTGGCTCGCTACGTCGCTCAGCACGGCGCGGGCATTGTAGCCAAAGCTGTCTTGATTGGCGCAGTGCCACCAATCATGGTCGAGTCCGCCAGCAATCCTGGCGGTCTGCCGCTCGACGTGTTCGATGGCTTCCGTTCAGCGCTCGCTGCCAATCGCGCACAGTTCTATAAAGAAGTGCCTATTCCGTTCTACGGTTACAACCGTGAAGGCGCCGTCATCTCTGAAGGCGTGAAGGAGAACTGGTGGCGCCAGGGCATGATGGGCGGCGCGAAGGCACACTACGACTGCATCAAGGCATTCTCGGAAACCGACTTCACCGAAGACTTGAAAAAAATCACAGTGCCGGTTCTGATCCTGCACGGGGACGACGACCAGATTGTCCCGATTGCCGACTCCGCTGAGCTGTCTATCAAACTGGTTAAGAACGGCACCCTTAAAGTTTACAAGGGCTATCCGCACGGCATGTGCACCACTCACCCAGAGGTTATCAACGCCGATTTGCTGGCATTCATCAAAAGCTAATGCCAGATGGGCCTTCCATAAAATATATGGGAGGCCTAACTGTTCCGCGTCCGATGCACTTCATCCTGCATGACCGCCCCGGGAAAGCTTCCCCTGATGATTCAGCCATGACTTAAACGCCGGATCCCAGCTTAAGGGATGGGCTGACGCACTACATCGAAGAGTGACCCATGCTCATCGACCCGAAGTGTCGGTTCCGGCCAAGAGCGGAGATTACCGACCAATCCAGTCAAATCACAGCGGCCACTGGCCTCAGTCATCTCCACACCAAAAGTCGCAACCTGCCGCCTTCAAAAAGCGACTGTCTCGCCGTCCTCCAAAACCATTAAATGAACACCCGCGCTCATCGCTGCTTTGGAAAGTTCAGTTCTGGTAGTCGGACAATGGCTTAAGGCTTCGAGGTGATTGGCAACCACCTTTCCATGGCACAAGCGCGTGAACTCAATGACCTCCTCAACTCCCATGATTATTTCGCCGCCAAAGTCGAATCGTGCTCCCCCTGCAGGTACTACACAGACATCAGGTTGATGTTTCGCAACGAATTCCCGCACGGTGGAGGTCAGTACTGTGTCGCCGGCCAAGTAAACACTGGGCTCACCAGGCATCTCGATGAAGTAACCAACGCCGTGTTCCATCAACTTACCTACTAGCCCCAGCCCATGGGTGCATCTGACCGTACGAATGATGCCGTTCAGAAAAGGGCCAGGCTGCTCGTGTGCCGCTAATAGCGGCTGGACGGTTAGGCCTTGCGCCGAGAGATAAGCAGCATCATGAGGCGTGCAGATTACCGGCAACTTCTTTTCCCGCAACCACCGTATTCCTGCTCGATCCAAATGATCAAAGTGCCCCTTCTGACAGTGCGTGATCAGACAGTGCGTGACCGAGTCGAGCGCCGCTGGAGCTTCTGCGGGCAACTCGACCAGAGGATTACGTTGCCGAGCAACGAAGAGGCGCAATGGCGGTAGCGCGCCTTTCCGGGCCAGCATGGGGTCGACAAGGACGCGGTAGGGGCCCAAGTCCAGAATGATCGTTGCATTGCGGATCTGTTGGAGTTTCATGCGAATCCCTCTAATGAAGGACTCCATCCTGCCTAGCCAGGCTCAGCAGCATAATGTCAGAATTGGACATCTTTAGTTCATTTTTAGACAAGCCATGCCGGAAACCTTACGTGTTGGATTGCTCCTGTTTTCAAATTGCATGCCTGCCGGGCTTTTCGCTTTCGCCGACCTTTTGCACGCGGCCAATCAACGGACGGGTCGCAAGCTCTTCGAGGTTCACTACGTCGGCCTAAAGGCCGGGCCTGTCGAGTGTGCTCATGGGGTGAGCTTGCACGCGATCTCCCTCGACAGTGGCGAGTTGGATGCACTGCTGATTCCTGGCTTCTGGGCAGAGTCAGCAATACAGGTCGAAGAGACTCTCGCGACCCATCCCGCCTTGGTGAAAGCCTTGTCGACGCTTGGCAGGCGCGTGCAACTCTGGAGCTATTGCACGGGAGTTTGCTTACTGGCGGCCAGCGGTCGGCTCACCAGACAAGCTGCCACGGTGACGTGGTGGCTGGCTGATGCTATGCAACGACGCTTCACGGCTGTGCACTGGCAGAGCGAGCAAAGTTGCATTCTCAACGTTCGAACTGCCACGGCGTCGGGTGTGAGTGGCTACCTACCCATTGCCCAGAAACTGATTGAGCGCCGTGTCAGTGGGGATGTATTCAGAGACCTCACCCAGTTGATGGTGCTCCCACGTCCAGCCATTCCCCACGCCGCTTTCCAAAGCGCGAGCCTCATGGAGCAGCCTGGTAGTTTGCTGCGAAAGCTGCACACCCTCATCGAGCAGACTGCCGCCGAACAGCTAACGGTGCAAGCGCTGGCGACCCGGCTCGGGATGTCGGATCGCACACTGGCGCGCAAGGTCAGAAGCGAAACCGGTCAGTCCGTGGCGACCTACGTCCGGCGGATCAAGCTGTACCAAGTCAGTGAGCGTCTGACCTTGACCTCTTTACCCGTGACTACCATCAGTTTGGAACTCGGGTTCAGCAGCGATGCCAATTTGCGGCGGATGTTCAAGGGCCTTACCGGGCACACACCAGCGCAATACAGGCAACGTTATGGGCGTCTGTAACTCGCTACCAGTAAGGCATCGCATATGTGCAGGGGGAAGAAAGTGGAGCACTCACTGCTGGTTCGACGTCAGCTTTTTAACCAAGCTCCGCGAGAGCGCGATGTCGCTCACGGCGAGCACGCATCATCACGAGCCATGGTGATGCAGCAGAAAACGCAGCGGCCTGTGCAGTTTCATAACCTGCCAATCGACTCTGGCCAAAGAATCCCACCCTCACCTGATTGCCAGTTTCGGTTTGATATCAAATCTATCGAGCGGTCGCAACGCTGCGGGTTAAGATCAACTAGCTTCAACTCTTCGCACATTCGATTCAAAGCTAGTTCTGCGGGCAGCCATTTCGCTGCGTAACTCACCGATCAGATTGGCAATCGCACGACTCGAAGTGAGCGGCGCAGTCGACACTCCTGTCACCAACAGCTCAACACTGCCTGATGAAGGCTCCGTGACCTTGATCATCAAATAGCCATCAGAATTCAACGTGCATGAACAGGACAAAGGCAGGAAACCGCACTCAATAATATGTCGGAGTTCAAGAGCGGAGATCATCACGTTTGCCCTAAAGGGAATATGCATTAATTGTTGTCCAGATTGGGAAGCAGTCAAGGGTTAAAATGGCGTGAGCGGGTAATGAATCTGAACATCCATTTGCTGAAACGATGCACCTCCTCGAAGAACTGCCGCATATTTGTTCTTAATAAAATGTCAGTTTCGCTATGACCCCTCTAGCTCAAAGCTGTTCAGTGCTTGCTAGAAAAATTTTCGATTCAATGCGCAGCCAGTGGGTTAAAAATCGTGTTTTGAAGAAATGCAGGAAAACGTTGAATTTATTACTGGTTGGACGATTCATCTACCTATGCGCGTAAGGAGAGATCCATGAGCCAAACTGATATTTTCGTCATCGACTACAAGCTTCATGGGCAGTCAAAATCTTTTGTCATTCGCACGAGAACGATGCGCGGGTCGGATGCGTGGCATTGGGCAAGCTGCGATGCCGGCTTAGTCCCGATACCCAAACCTGGTAAGCCTCCATTGAAAGTCATATCTAGGCCTCAGGCAGAACGGTTCGGCGTAACTGAAGTGAAATGGCGCGAGACTGCCGCCTTGGTCTGGACGGAAGTATAGGCATGCCTGTGAAGGTGTCGGATTTCCGCCGAGCACATGTAGCAAATAAGTGAGTTCTAGCGCGAGTCACAGGTGGAATTCTGTCCGGCGGGGAGAATACCGAGGCGTCTGAAAATGCGTAACGCTCTAATCTATTCAGTTCAGCAGGCTGAGAATCTGAGCAAGCAATTTCGGCTCTCGCGCCAACGTCCATTGTTCTCGGGAGTATTCCTTCCGATCAACCTGAACATTTCCCGGTTAAAGATTCGATTTCAAACAAAGTTATGGGGCTGCCGAAGGCTTACTCACGGAACACGAACAAGAAAAAGGAGGCCTTGTCGCTGGCCTCCCGGTTGTCGCAACTTTAAGATGTCCCTAGACCGCTGGAGAGGTCTGAACTCGTCGTAGACGCAGAGTTTTGGGGTGAATCCGTCCGCCCCTCTGCGTCTGTCGTCTTCGTCACGGTATCGCGTACTGCCTCGTAACCCTCTTGAGCTTGCTTTTTGACTTTGTCGACCAGGCCCGTACTGGTTCGCCCCATGTAGCGCTGCTCTGTCGGCGTGGTTGGTAGCGCCGCGCCAATGAGAGCACCCAACGCGATACCTGCCGCTGCGACAACTAACGGCTGCTCCTTGAGCACTTGATTGAACTGCTGCCCCAATGCCTGGGTACTGTGATTCAACCGGTCGCCTGCATCATGCAAAGCATGACTGAGGTTTTCCCCGGCGGCTCCGACGTTATCGCCGAGGTGACTAGCCTTGCTTTTCAAAGATTGGTATCCCTCTTTAAGAGAGTCGGCGGTGTGGTTAAGGCCGTCGCGCGCACTGTCGAACCCCTCTGCCAGGCCATCCGCCCAATCCCCTGCCCTGTCCTGATCCGGGCCGGTGCGATACACCGGTTGCGGCACCGGCGGGCGATTCTGACTCATCATCATCCACAGCAGGCCAATGGAGGTCAGCACCACAGGAACCGGATTGTTACGAACGCTGGTGCCCAGATTGCTGATGAACGTCGAGCCGTTGTTCTGCATCATGCCCCACGCCTGATCGATCATTTGGCCGGGGGTAAACTTGCTCTCTAGTTTGTCGACAATGTTGCCGATGCTGGCACGCTGCGCGTCGATCTCACGCTCTATCTGCTCAGGACTTTTTTCGGATTCGACTTTCAGGTCGGTATTCATGAGACTTTCCTCCGCAGCGCTTCTTGGTCTTTGTTCAAGGCGTCCAGCGTCCGGTCAGGCTTGAGGTGGGACGGCTCGAATTGTTTTTTCCCCGATTGCAGCATGGCAAACCCGATGATCATCACGACAACACCGACGATCAGTGCAGCCACCCAGGGTGCCATGAACAGACTCAAACCGTAGACCGCCGACATCAGCAAAACTATGAAGCCTGCCAAAAACACGATGGCTCCGCCCGCGACCGCTGCGACACCCGCCTTAAGCGTGTTGAGGCTCGACTGAAGCTCAACTTTCGCTAATGCCAACTCCTTGGTAAACAACGCGGGAACTTCTCGGGATAATTGGCGCAATAGGCTAATCATCGATGGGTCTTCAGGTTGAGTAAGTGGTCTAGAGCCTGGGAGCTCTGAATCGTCTCTGTTCATCACAGTGCTCCTTTCGCGCTAGGCGTAGCAGGCGTCGTCGACCCTGCAAAGTCCGAGGAGTGGTCTGATTCGCCCGGTGTGCTTGGTGCTATACCTGTAGCCAACCCGGGGTTCGGATCGGACGGCATTGGAGGGGAAGTCTCGTAAGGTCGTTGCGCACCAAACCCTGCGGAGGGCGGTTTAGAGCTGCTCGCCGCCGGATCGTGACTCGCGGTGACGGTCGCGGCAGCGGGGCTGCCAGCCTTTAGAAATCGCGATAGACCGAAACCCAACGCGATGCTGCCGGCAATGAATAAACCGGGACTGTTGCGAGCCAGATTGGCTGCGTCGTGCAGCAGCTGTTCCGCACTTTTCCCGCGAAGGTTACCCGCCAAACCGGTCATGGACTCAGCCATGTCGGTCAAATAGTCGGACATGCCCAGGCTATCCTTGTCTTCGATTTCCGAGATGAAGCTTTTCGCGCCCTGTGCCAATGCCTCGATCTGGTCAGCGGCGGTATCTCGATACTGGCCAAATTGCGCATCTGCTTGCTGTCTCGCACCACCGAGCGCCTCGGTAACGTCCTCCTTCAAGTGTTGAAAATCCTGAGGTTTCCCATCATCTGGTGTATCCGATGGGGCTCCGGCCCTGCTGTCTGAAGTATTCATGTCGTCCCTCGCTTTCTGATGAAAACGTCAACGGGACTGCGCAGCACGATTGCTATGAGCCCCTCAGAGCAGAGGACGGATTAGTTAATGGGAGAGTTCAAAGTGGTTGATGAGCGTCAACCTGACGCCTCAGATGCGGAGATAGATATGTCGCGGGCGGCTTAAATCGTCGATGAGCGCTTGCATTCGTTCCAAGGAACGTTCGGGAAGGAGCACTGACGGCGGTAGCTTCATGTGTCCGGATTCCCAAAACACATCACAGATGCCCGACGAACGGTCAATTTGTAATAAGATATTTCATAGTCTCGTGTGGTCTATGGCTTATCCACCACCAGAGTTCGCAATCATGAAATTCGCACGTTTCTGCCAATCACTATCGAATTGGACTGGCAGCTCGAAAACATTCCTTCTAGCTATCGCCTTGATCGGAGTTTGGGCGCTCACGGGGCCGTACTTCCACTACAATGATACTTGGCAGCTCATCATCAACACATCGACGACCATCATCACTTTCTTAATGGTATTTCTGATCCAAAACACGCAAAATCGCGACAACGATATTTTGCATCTCAAAATTGACGAGTTGATACGCGCAACTAACGATGCGCAGAACGCCACTTTGTGTTTGGATAAGATGGGTTCTAGAGATCTACGAAAACTTCGTGAGCAGTACAGCTCGTTAGGTGAAAATGATCAAGTCAATCTTGGCACAGCTAAGGCCGTAGACGCTTACGGACATACAGCTCGCTAAACAGCGTGAATGGATCAACTGAGCTAGCGTTCTTAAGTTGGTCTCGTTGGCTGCGGCCCAATCAGCTCATTTCTGAAGCAACCGGTGAGTCGAGCATTTCAACAATTAACTTCGACTAGCTGCTCAATGAATCAGACATGTATTCTAATGCGGAAATTTAAGTGTGCACTGCAGCCCTGGGTGCATATTCAGAATTGAAATCTCGCCACGAAGCTGGCGGGTCAGTGATTTAATTATTTTCATTCCGACGGACGAGTGTTTTTGGAGATCAAATCCGTCAATGAGCCCTACTCCCCTATCCGCCACCGTGAGTAGCACGTTATCTCCAGACGCCTTTAATTCAACAAGCACCTCGCCTGGTGCCCCATGTGGATAGGCGTATTTGAGGGCATTGGTGACCAGTTCATTTAGAACAAGAGCCAATGGAATTGCCTTGTCCAATGGTAAGATTATCTCAACCATGTCGACGACAAAACTTGTTTGCAAGGGCGCAGAACCTCGAAGCCCATCTATCAACTCTGCAAGGTAAAGGCCGGCGTTGACCGTCTCCACTTGATCGGCTTGATACAGCTTTTCATGGATAACCGCGATGCTTGCGATTCTTCTGATGGTGTCCACCAGCGCAGCACGCGCTTGAGGATCCGTTAACTGCCGTACTTGGAGTTGAATTAGTCCAATTATGAGCTGCAAGTGATTCTTCGTTCGGTGATTGATCTCCTTAAGGAGCATATCTTTCTGCTCCAGAAGCAAATTTTTCTGTTTCAGCGATCGCCTTAACTCCAATTGAGCCATGACCTGTCTGGCTAATGTGGCAAGGGCCGTTTTCTGTCGCTGGGTTAGCTCTCTTGGGTGGCGGTCGAGAATGCACAGTGTGCCTAGGCCAAAGCCTTCTGGCGTTTCCAATAAGCAGCCAGCGTAGAAGCGGAGACCCTCATCCGGCGTGACAAGCGGATTGGAGCTCATCCTTGGGTCATCCCTCAGATCCGATATGACGGTGACGCCCGGTTGAAGGAGGACATGACGGCAGATGGAAACATCCAAAGGTGTCTCGCGGATGCCTAACCCTATTTCAGCCTTAAACCATTGGCGATGGCTGTCAATCAGATTAATTACGGAGATGGGTGCTTCACAGATGGAGGCGGCCAAGTTGACAAGCTCGTCGAAATGGGACTCGCGGGGGGTATCGAGGATTTCGTAGCCATGCAGCGCTGCGAGACGCTCAGGAGAATCGCATGGATCAGTAAATAGTTGCGCAATCATGAGGGCTCCATCACAGGGGGCAGACTACGTGAGCGTGCACAAACCCAAACGAAATCACGGAAATTAACCGCACAGGCTGATGGACATGGGAATGAACATGAGCATACACGCGTTTAGTGATTTTCCTTCTTTGAATATTCTGTTTCGCCAGGATAGAAACGTAAATGCATCAGAGGTTACAGAGGCACTACTCGTTGAACCTGGCGCGAGCCTAAGGCCACGCGAAAGCTGAGGCTCCCTGCTCGCCTTCGCACGGAGGAAAGCAGGAAATGATGGACGCGGTGGGATGTCGTCTACTTATGTCTTGAGAGTCAGACATCATCTACGCCCGCGCTAATTTTAGCGCGCATGTGATAATGAAGGCGCTGAGGGGTGCCACCAGCACTTCGTTGATGGACGGTAGTCAGAAAAGGTGCAGTACAGAGGTTTAAGCTATGAAGATCAAACTCGCATTCGCCATGTAATGCACCAATACGCGTGCGGAAGTCACACGCCGAACAGGGAAATAACGGTTATAAGGAAGCCCGTGCCCATGATAAAAACCATAAGTGTCACCGTTAGCAAAACCACCTCATTTCGCATAACACACCGCCGATTTCACGCAATTATAGAGATTAATCATGCCTGCTAAGCCGAGCGCATTGTAAATGTTACACAAAGAATTTTTATACGACTCAACCTAGGAAATCAATGCCTTGCTTGAGCCAATGCAAAATTAATACATATCTACAACATTTATTGAACAATTATTTTAGATTGATCGATTACTGGCGTCATTCATATTGAACAACCTAATGAAGTAACGCTTGATCATAATAATCCACAACTCTAGCCATCGTGCGGAAGTTGCTGCTTTGATGATTCCTGGCCCGCTCCCTGCGGGCCGTTTGTACACCGCTGCAGAAATCTGAGTCATCACCCATCATACGCTTCTGACCCAACCTGATTGATTGGAAACCTTCCCTGGAACGCCTGTGGTTAACCATGGTTGGAGTTGTATTCCACGATTAACGAGCGTCCTGTTGCTTTTCCGTTATTGCTGCATCCGTGTCTTCCCGGCCTCGATCGGGATCCATTTCGACATCGTCATCATCAATGGGGCGCTCACCTTCGTTATCAGTGCTCTCGTCTACGCCACCCTCCTTCATCGGGTCAACCTCGGTGCGGTCGGGATTCAGCGGATCTGGTGAAGAGGGGATGGGATCTTCCCCACTCATATCACCTTGTAGCCTTGGATCGTTATTCATACACACCTCTCGATACCCTCATCATTGGGGTATGTAGGTTGGACGGGCCCCCAATTTCTAGCGTTCGATTTTTCGACTGACCGATTGTCGGCACCCTGGCTGCGTCACAACCTTGACGAGCGAACTGGTTAGCGTTTTTTACCCAAAGCGTCGTCCGTACAGGTTGGGAGAGACTACACACATCAGCAATCACTGGTTCTCCACCTTTTGAGATCTGAATCGTCTGCAGTGACGATCTATCGCCCTATCGGAGGTGTGTCGGTGATTCAACCTTTCCGTTGGATGCCATGACACTGGAAACCATATCGCTCAGGTTTAATGGCGCAGACAATGTTGGGCCGGGCCGACGGATCGAACACGATATTGCGAGCCAAGTAGGGCCAAATTCGCTCAGTGCTCCGATAATCTTGGACGTGTAACTGAGCACGCTTCAGAAGGTTACGTACTATTCAGAAGCCAGCAGCTTCTTGACTTCGGCAATGATCAAATTGATATCAAATGGCTTGGCTAATACAGCATCAAACAAATCCGATCTCTGCATGCCTATGTGTGCCTGGGCACCGCTCATCAAGATGATCGGCAAATGATTTGCCAAAGGAAGGGCGCGGACGGCTGTTGCGAATTCCAAGCCGTCCATGACCGGCATCATAAAATCGGTAATGATCAAAGCGGGCCTTTCTCTTTCCAGCACCTCAAGCCCCTTCTGGCCATTGCTGGCCTTCACGGCCATGAACCCCTCATCCTCAAGCGCAAAGCTGAGAATGTCAGCGATCAAATACTCGTCGTCGACGACCAGGATGGTGGTCATTTAATTCAACCCGCTCAAAAGCTTAAGAAATTGAACCGGGCGATGACTCAGCGGGGACTGATGGTTCATGTCTTGAAGCCTTTTCCAAGAAAACGTCTTGATCGCGAATGACGACCTCGAATCGAGATGGGTCGTAAGAGCTGTCTCGTATTTTAAGAATGGAAAGCGTCCTGGTTAGTTCACAGCGATTCTCAGAGAACCGCATCAGCATCAGGTTGTCGACGATGCTGGACAGGTCAGAGTTAGGCGAGCTGACCTCGGAGCCAAATAGATCGCGCATTTCCCAAGACGCGAATACCGTGACGCCCCTGGATCGCAGCTCGTTCATCAGGGCACTGAAAAAATCAGTAATCCGTGCCGAATTTGTCGTCACTCGCGTCATGCCGCTGAGGCTATCGATGAACAAGCGCTTGATGCCCTTTTCTTTGACGATACTCAGGAGTCGTGCGCCCAGCCCGTCTAGAAGGCCTTCAGTAGTGGGCTGCCATGCAATGCTCAAGGCGCCGCTTTCTTCCATGCCCTTAATATCGATGCCAAGTGAAAGGCCTTTTAGATGTAATCGTTGTGGACTTTCGTAGAAGCCAAAATGCAGTCCCGGAGCTTCCACCGTCGACTCCGCTAGAAACTTAAGACCAAGCGTCGTTTTACCTATGCCGGAAGGCCCTATGACTAGGGACACACTTGAGCTGTGCAGCCCCCCTCCCAATATTCCATCCAGCGAGACGATGCCGCTGGAAATACGCGTCAAGTCTGCGCTATCGGGAGAAGACGGGTGGCTATAGAGACTTTCAAGTCGTGGATATACCACCAATCCCTTTTCAGTAATCTCACATTCATGGAGACCGGTCATTGCTCCGCTACCACGTGTTTTGCGCAGCTGAATACGACGCACTGAACGAGTGCCATACAGCTCTTCGCCCATCTCAATCACGCCATCAACCATGGTGTGCTCAGGGCTGCCGTCGTCGAGACGGGAACTGGTAAGAAACAGCACCGTACAACCAGCGAAAGCGGCGTGTCCCTGTAGTTCGGAGATAAATTTCTTGGTGTCGACAGGCGAATCAGCTTTAGAGCGCGCATTGAGCAAACCGTCCACCACCATAACCGTGGCCTTCTGACGACTTATCTCGCGCCGAAGCAGTTTCACTACTTCACCGAGACCTTCGTTTTCCAAGGTGTCAAACGCGCTAACAAATTGAATTTCGGCGCCAACTTTGGATGCGTCGAAAAAGCTCAGCGTTGAAAGGAACTGAAATAGACGGTCATGTGACTCGGCCAGTAATGTGGCGACCAAAACTCGGCCTCCTTTACTCGCATGATGAAAACCGAGCTGATTGGCAAGGATTGTTTTTCCAGACCCTGGGCGCCCTTGGATAATGTATGAAGCACCTTCGACCAGCCCGCCCTTGAGCAGAGCGTCGAGCCCTTCTATTCCGCTTTGAAGGCGTTTTAGCTTTTCCACAATGCGACCCTGATCAGAAAAACAGGCTGTTTAAGCCGAGTGAATGGAATGCTAACGCCATTTTGCCCGCGAGGCCATTCACTCCTAGAGCATGGGCGGGAGAACAGCCTCAAGTGGGTCACTTTTCGGTTAGCGGCAGCAATCTTGGGCCCAAGTTTGCAGAGCGCGTACACACCGGCTCCCAGTTAGGTGCCGCATCACAATGTGTCCATGCTCAGCGGTGATCGAGCGATCAACCACCGCCATATCACCATCGAATATCCCGGCCCTTTCCACGCTGAGACCATCGACGCGCACGAGTTAGATATGCGGCGTTCGGATTTCTAGGAGCTCGTCGACGGGGATTTATTGTTGAAGAATGATCAGCTGTTGGCGATGGCAACCCAGCAGGGAGTTTGAACGAGTAAAACGGGAGCTGGGTACCCCTTCTGGCAGTGTCCCGAGAATTGTAACGCTCATAAGACATGCCTCAATTTAAACTGTATATACATACAGCCGGCAACGAAGACTACTTGCGGTCGGTCACGACCGAGAAATTAGGCTAATGGCCCGTGGATGAGCGCAGTAACGCGAAGCCTCCTATAGGCCTAGATCTCGGCCCAGCTGATCATCCTTAATTTCGTCGGTGGCATGACCACTCTTCATGAGATGCAGTTGCAATTGATCGCGCAAATGCAATTTCAAACGAGACCTAAGCTCGACGTAGTCTGCAGACTGGCCTGCTTGGATATCATGGCGTGTCATCACGTCGCGCAGCACCCTGATGCTCTCCAGGCCAATCCCTGACGCGAACAACCGCACGGTAGGATCAAGCCCTGGTTCTCTCTTGAAACCGCCGACCGCCTCTTCAAGGAGTCGCACAAACGCTGACGAGTCACATGTCCGCTGCGCCAAGCGCCAAACATCACATTCAAGTTCTTGTTCCATCTGCACTCCCAGTTCCTATGACGAACTCGCTCTAATGCGAACGTTGTCCGACACGGGTATTTTTTCAAAAAAATGACTCGTTGTTTGAAATCAAACTGGAAGCAGCGGCTTACGCCGCAAAGGGAGCGACTTTGCTGTACCCGCGAGGAAAGGCAGACGACTTGTGTTCAATCTTCTAAATCGTAGGGAAAAGCCAAAAACAAAAGCACCAGCAGAAGCAGAAGCAGAAGCAGAAGCAGAAGCAGAAGCAGAAGCAGAAACCGACATGGATGCTCTGATCCTGACCATCGAAGGTGGGGTCTTCGAGATCGCTGCTTTTCTTTTGCTCTCAAATATAAGAGATCCGTCGCGCAAAAAATTTTTCAAGGGGGCGCCTGAAAAAATATTTTCCTTGACACGTCAACACTAAAACGTAGGAAGCATGCCAGTCGCTAAGGTTCATACTGAGATAAGTCATGCAAAATCTGACCGGATCAAAAGATGTTCTCCGCTCCTAGAGCGAATGGTCGGTTCAACAAGTGTTCGCCATACCCAATTTTTCGATCAAGAAACGTTCTGGTGCGATGGCTCGGACGCTGGCCGGTGGTTAGAGGAGACTGCGAAACAAATAACCGGTCAGACGCATTACGAAGAACATTCTGTTATCTCACACAACCAGCTGGGCACCGCTGGTGCCGCTTCTGCGTACATTCGGCGGCTCGGCCCATAATCCGGACGTACTCCACCAGAACTCAAACTCACTGCGTGATCGGCCCATAATGCGCTCCAATTCTCGGAGAGATTTTTGAGTACGACATTTGTATTATTGCCTCCAAGTGCAAATCTGTCCGTGATGCGAATAAATAGTTCAGTGTAAATGGCGGATGTTGGCTGAAAGCACGCGCCAGCATGCTACCTTGACGCCGCAATGGTTGAGACAAATAGGTTGCCGAAACGAACAGTTTAGAGGCCCGCCTGAATTTGGCTTCTACATTTGCATTACGAACCTGACCGATTTCTACCCCATCGTGACCGATAAATATCAGGTAAATGACGACATTGGGTCAGGCAGAATTTATGACTCTATGTCGCTTCCACGCGAAGCGGTCGGCATTCCGAACACTGATTTTTCACCCGCTGTAAATCACGTAAAAATTATCAAGACTATTTCTGATGGCTAGGGTCATCCCATTCGCGCCGGTAGCATAGGCCAACCGGCTCCCCACATGTACGGAGCAATAGGCACATGGCAGCACTGCAGAACAGCACACTCGATGCGATGAAAAACAAGCAGACGCAACTGCTGGGCGAATGGATCAATGGCCTGCAATCCAGCGGCGCCACCCGTAATTTGAAAGACCACGATGTGCAGCAACAGACCAGCGAATTCCTGCAACTTTTGGTCACTGGTATCGAGAAAGACAACGGTACCAACATCGCCACACCGGGCTGGGAAAGCACCCGCCAGTTCCTCGAAAAGCTCTCCCACATCCGCGCATTGCTCGGCCAGGATTCGCAGCAGACCGCCAGTTTCATCTTCGCTCTCAAAGGCCCGCTGTTTAACCTGTTGCAATCCCATTACAAAGAACAACCGGCTCTGCTCGCGGAACAACTCTGGGAAATTTCAGAGCTGCTTGACGCTTTCGGCATGCACACCATCCGCACTTTCCAGAAATCCCGCGAAGCGGTGATCAAACGTCAGCAGGAAGAACTGCTGGAGCTGTCGACCCCGGTGGTCAAGCTGTGGGACGGCGTATTGGCGTTGCCGATGATCGGCACCCTTGATTCGCAACGCACTCAAGTGGTGATGGAATCGCTGCTGCAACGCATCGTCGATACCGGCTCCGAGATCGCCATCATCGACATCACCGGCGTACCGACCGTCGATACCCTCGTTGCTCAACACCTGTTGAAAACCGTCACCGCGATCCGCCTGATGGGCGCTGACTGCATCATCAGCGGCGTGCGTCCGCAAATCGCGCAAACCATCGTCCACCTCGGCCTCGACCTGCAAGGCGTCGTCACCAAAGCCAATCTGGCGGACGCGTTGAAACTAGCCCTGACCCGTTTGGGTGTCAGCCTCGTCAAAACGATTTAAGCATGGAACGTATCCCGATTCTTCAGATGGGCGACTTTCTGCTGGTGACCATTCAGGTCGACATGCACGACCAACTCGCCCTCACCCTGCAGGACGATTTGTCCGAACGCATCAGCAAAACCTCGGCGCGCGGGGTGTTGATCGACATCTCGGCGCTGGACATGGTCGACTCGTTTATTGGCCGGATGATCGGTACGATTTCTGGTCTGTCGAAAATCATGGACGCTGAGACGGTATTGGTGGGTATGCAACCGGCGGTAGCGATTACCCTGGTTGAACTCGGCATGACCTTGCCGGGCGTGAGCACCGCACTGAACGTCGAGCGCGGGATGAAACTGCTCTGGGATCGAGTATTGCAACAATGACCGTGCGCAGCAGCGGTACTCAAGCGATTCAAATCGAGCAGGACGTGGTGCTGGCGCGCCAGACCGCGCGCAAGCTGGCGACCGAATGCGGCATGCGCCTGATCGACCTGACCAAAATGGTCACGGCGGTCAGCGAGCTGGCGCGCAACACCATGGTTTACGGTGGCGGCGGCGACATGGATTGGCAAATTCTCGATGAGGATCACAAGGTCGGCCTGCGCCTGACCTTCCGCGATGAAGGCCCGGGCATCGCCGATATCAAACTGGCGATGACGGACGGCTGGACGTCCGGCAGCGGCATGGGGCTGGGCCTGACCGGCGCGAAACGGCTGGTCGAAGAGTTTGAGCTGAACACTGAACCTGGCAAAGGCACTCGAATAACGATCACCCGATGGACATGAATATCGGCACAAGCCTGACGCAAGTGCTGCCGATCGAGGACAGCAGCCAGATCGGCTACGCACGGCGTACCGCTCAGCAACTGGCCGAACAGCATGGCTTCGATGAGCGTGATGCCGGACGCGTGGCGCTGGTGGCAACAGAGCTGGCAAGCAACATACTCAAGCACGCCAGCCACGGTGAAATGCTCCTGCGGGTGTTGCCGCGCCCAGATGGTTTCGGTATCGAAATGCTCGCCGTTGACCGCGCACAGGGCTTTGATTTAGAGGCTTGTCTGGCCGACGGTTTCTCGACCGGTGGCACCCAAGGCATCGGTCTTGGCTCAATTTCGCGTCAGACGGAAGTTTTTGATGTCTACGCTGATGCCCGTGGCGCGGTGTTGTTGGCGCGACTGTACCCGCGCACTGACCGGGCGCCGGACATTCGTTTTGGTGTCAGCCAGCACTCGCTGCATAACGATCCCGCGTGCGGCGACGTCTGGCACCTGGCCTATGAGGACGGCAACATCAGTGCGCTGATCGTCGATGGCCTGGGCCACGGTGAGGAAGCCGAACGCGCAGGTCTTGCAGGCGCCAAAACCTTCGCCCTGACGCCGTTCGCCGAACCGGTGATGCTGATGGAAGACTTGCACCGCGACATGATTGGCAGTCGTGGTGGCGCCGTCGCGTTTGCTCAGTTCGATGCCGGACGCGACAGCCTGACCTTTGCCGGCGTTGGCAACATCGGCGCCAGTCTAATCGCCGCCGACAAATCCCGAGGGCTGGCCTCGCACCCGGGCATTGTCGGTGTGCAATACCGGAAAGCCCGCCCCTTTGACTATGCTCACGCGAACGGACATCTATTGATCATGTACAGCGACGGCTTGCAGTCCCGTTGGAATCTTCAAGACTACCCCGGCCTGGTGCACCGCCATCCCTCCGTGATAGCCAGCGTCCTGCACCGCGATTTCTGTCGCGGACGCGACGATGTCACGGTGTTAGTCGTTGCCTTGGAGGCCGCCCATGCCTGAGTCGCCCATTCTCAACAGCGCCGAGCAGACCGCGCTGATTGCGCAGTTGCAGAGTGAAACCGCCGCCCTGCGCGAAGAACTAGATGAAACCAATCAGGGCGTGCTGGCCCTGTACGCCGAACTCGACACCCAGGCCGAGGAACTGCGTCAGGCCTCGGATTTGAAGAGCCGTTTTCTGTCGTACATGAGCCATGAATTTCGCACGCCATTGGGTTCAATCCTGAGCATCAACAGCCTGCTCGCCGATGAGATCGACGGCCCGCTCAGCCCCGAACAGCACAAACAAGTCGCGTTCGTCAGCTCCGCAGCCCGCGAGCTCAGCGACATGGTCGATGACTTGCTCGATCTGGCCAAAATCGAAGCCGGGCGCGTCAGCATTTCCCCGGCGTGGTTTGATATGTTCGACCTGTTCTCTGCACTGCGCGGAATGTTCCGACCGATTGCCGATGCGACGGCAGTGGATCTGATCTTCGAAGAGCCGGTCGGCCTGCCACGGCTGTACACCGACGACAAAAAACTTGCGCAAATCTTGCGCAATTTCATTTCTAACTCGCTGAAGTTCACCACCCGTGGCGAAGTGCGGGTCTCGGCACGGCTCGAAGGCATGGACAAAGTACGTTTTGCCGTCAGTGACACCGGCATCGGTATCGCGCCAGAACTGCATGGCGCATTGTTCGAAGATTTTTCCCAGGTTGACTCACCGTTGCAGAAACGGCTGCGCGGCACTGGCCTGGGACTGTCGTTGTGTAAACGCTTCGCAGCCCTGCTGGGCGGTGAAGTCGGGCTGGAAAGTAAGCCGGGGGTCGGTTCGACCTTCTTCGTGGTCATTCCGCTGGCGGTCGCTCTGGAGAACGTCGATGAAACGTGATATCCGCCTGTTGATCGTCGACGACAACGTCGCCACACGCTACGCCCTCCGCAGGCGTCTGGAGCGCCACCATTACCAAGTATTGGAGGCCAGTACCGGCACTGAGGGGCTGGCGCTGATCGAAAACGAAACGCTCGATGCGCTGATCCTCGACGTCAATCTACCGGACATGAGCGGCTTCGACATCGTTCGCATCCTGCGTGCTGATGCTCGCACCGCGCTGTTGCCGGTAATCCACGTTTCTGCCGCGTCGATCCAGACCGGCGACATCATCACCGGCCTCGACGCCGGCGCGGATGCTTATCTGATTCATCCGGTCGACCCGGACGTGTTGCTGGCGACCCTGCGCACGCTGATGCGGGTGCGCGACGCGGAAAACGCATTGCGCGAGAGCGAGGCCAGGTTCCGCGAGATTTTTGCCAACGTGTCGGCACCGATCGCGGTGCTTGATGCCAGTCTGAAGGTACACGAGTGCAACTATGCCTTCGCCCAGCTGATCCAGGACAATCAGGATCCGCAGGCGCTACGCGAATGCTTCGCCAATGATCAAAGCGCAATCCTCAATGAACTGCGCCTGCGACTGGTCGATGGCGAACGCTGGAAAGGCACGCTGAACATGCGCGTGCTCGGTGAGATTCGCGAAACCGAGTGGCAGATTTCCCCGTACCGCACGCCGGAATTGAGCTTGGTGTTTGTCGAAGACGTCACCGAACACCGCCATCGCGAGCGCTCGCACCTGGCGCGACTGGACGACACCACCACGCAACTGGCCAAGGAAGTCGCCGAGCGCGTGCGCACCGAATCGCAGTTGTTGCAAGTGCAGAAAATGGACGCCTTGGGCAAGCTCACAGGCGGCATCGCTCACGACTTCAACAACTTGCTGACCGGCATCATCACCAGCTTGGAACTGATCCAGAAACGCGTCGCCGACGACCGTCTGGACAAGGTGATGTTTTACTCCGAAGCCGCGCTGAACTCGGCCATGAGTGCTGCCGCCCTCACCCACCGCCTGCTGGCATTTGCCCGTCAGCAACCGCTCGATACGCGTCCGGTGGACATCAACGAGCATGTACGTTCGTTGGAAGAACTGCTGACACGTACCATCGGCGAACGCATCAACCTTAAGCTTGAACTGACCACTAAATCGGCGATCGCGCTGGTCGACCCGGTGCAGCTGGAAAGTGCAGTGCTCAATCTGGTGATCAACGCCCGCGATGCGTTGCCTTCCGGCGGCAATATCTGGGTCAACACCTACGCCGCTTATTCCCATGGCGATCCGAATCTGGCCGATGGCGCTTACGTCGCCTTGTCGGTGCGCGACGACGGTACGGGCATCGAACACAACGTGATCGACAAGGTCTTCGATCCGTTCTTCACCACCAAACCGCTGGGCCAGGGAACGGGGTTGGGGTTGTCGACCATTTATGGTTTCGCCCGCCAGTCCGGGGGCGATGCGCACATTCGCAGCGTCGCGCGGCGCGGTACCGAAGTGACGATCATGCTGCCGGCGACCAGCGACCCGACGGGCGCCGACATTCCCGCGCCAGTGGTTGATCCGCTAGGGACTGGCGAGCATGTTTTGATCGTTGAGGACATGCCGTCCGTGCGAATGTTTGTCACTGAAGTGCTGGAGGACGCCGGTTATCGCTGCACGCAGGCGGCTGATATCGAAACGGCGCTGGAGCGCTTGCGAAACGACCCGTCGATCAATTTGCTGCTGACTGACGTCGGTTTGCCTCGCATGAGTGGCCGGGAATTGGCGGATGTAGCGCGAGGTTGGCGTGAGGGTTTGCCGATTCTCTTTATGACCGGGTACGCGGAAACGGCGCTCGATCGCCAGGTATTTCTGGGCAGCGGCATGGATATGCTGACTAAACCGTTTCAGATCAGCGAACTGCTGAAAAAGGTTAGGCAAAGAATGGATGCTGAGTAGCAAACGTTGGTTCGATAAGTGAAGCAGGATTAGAGGTGAATGGCTGAATGTGGCCTATCGGCAAGCCGTCCTTAATAGTTCTCCGCCTGCTTTATCCCGAATAGCGGGCAGCTTATTGGGAAAGCCGTTTCGGGCAGGTAGGTCCACACGTATGTAACCGACGGTCTGAACTTATCATGGATGATTGCTTCTCATTAAGTTATGCCGCGTTTGGTTTGGTTAGATTGCTGCGGTTACCTCGGCCAGGCCTTTCGTAAATCACCTTACGCGAGAGAGATGGTAGCCGGTCAATAGCCACCCGTTGCTGCAGTTCTGAGCTCAGCTTACCTAATAGAGCGGCCCTCGTTCCCACCGCCTCTGTCTAATTGCAGAAACATTGGCTACTGGTTGATATGGTCATCTCTTGATGACCCTACGTAAAATGCGAGACAGCGCATCCACCGAACAAGGCTTGTTAACCAGTTCTAATCCATATATTCCGTGCTCGGCTAGAACACAGCTATAGCTAGATGTGAGAACGACTGGAGCCTGCGGATGCAGTCCCGGAGCTTTTTACCTAGCTCAATCCTGCTCATGCCAGGCATACCAACATCTGTGAACACCCTATCGAAACGGGAACCCTAAGTCTTAGCTTTCGACTTTTGCAAAACCGAATAACATTCGAGGAACTTGAACCAGCAACGAATAGCTAACCTGCGCCGAATACTCCAGGGCTTGCAACTGATCGACTATGGTGCTGACCGATGCTTTGCTCATGCTGCGTATGTGGCCAGTCGGTGCCCCACATCAACTGACGAAGGCTGAAACTTTGTTCCAGCAGCGGTAACGCCATTCGAGCGAAATTTATGTTCTGTTGCGGCGTACCTCCCAAACGATAGATTCTCGATACCTTCACCCAGATCGAACCCTTTGATCCCAACTCCAGTAACTCGCAAAACCTGGGCTGATCGACGCCCGAATTGGCATCCGGCCGACCAAAGTGATCAATCACCAATTTCAAACCGAATGGCGGCAATTGATGGATCAGTCCCGGTAGATCCTTTACCTCCCGATGCAACTCGACATGCCAGTCAAGATCAGCGATGTGGCTGAAAAACTTTCTCCAGGCGCTGTTACGAAAATCAGGTAACGCCTTACCCATCAGGTCCAAGCGAATGCCGACCACGCCCAGGTGATCCATGTCATTCAACATGGCACGACTGACGCCCGGTTCCACCACTACCACGCCTCGCAACTGATCCGGCGCTTGCCTCAACGCCGCCAGCAAGTAGCTGTTGTCGGTGCCAAGAAAGCTCGGTTGCACCAATACGCCATGACTCAGACCATGAGTGTGCAATTGCGTCAGATACTGCTCAAGCGTAACGTCGTAATTAGGGGTGTAGCGCGGTGCACCGACTGGATTTAGAGCACGGATAAAGACATGAGCATGGGAGTCGATGCCGATGATCGGCGTAGAACAGGTGTCAGTCATAACGTTCTTCTATAGAAGGTAAAGAGCATCAAGCCCGCGCACTCTCGTTGCCGTTGATCGTTGCTGGCACCGATGCACTGGAAGCGTCGAGGCTGCGTCCATGGGTTTCCGGCAGACAAAGTGCGGCGATCACCTACACGCCATAGGCAATCCCCGCGTCGATACCAATCGCAGACCCAAGGGACATAGAGTCGCTCATGTGACCCACCAGGAACGGGAACACCGCTGAAAGCACTCGGCCAAAGTTGTAGCAGAAGCCCACATCGGCACCGCGTACATCCGCCGGGTACAGCTCGTTGAACAGTGCGCCAAGGCTCGCGGGAATACCGACCGCGAAAAAGCCGAGCGGGAACCCCAGAAACAGCATCTGGGTATTGGTCAGCGGCAGGAACACATAACTCTGCACAGTGACGACACAGTAAAGCGCGAACAGCACGATATTTCTGCGCCGGCCAATACGGTCGATCAAAAAGCCGCTGACTACACACCCACACCAGAACGCAAAGATGATCACCGCGCGGTAGCCACCAGAGTTGAGTACGGACATATTGCGCTCAGTCTTGAGGAACGTTGGCAGCCAGGTCATCACCGCGTGGTAACCACCGTGAGCACCCAGCCCCAACAGACCACCGAATAGCGTTACGCGGATCAATTCGGGGCGGAAGATGCAGGCTGTTGGCGCTGATGCGATTTTGACCCCAGGCTACCGGAACTCATTGACCCACCCGAGCGCTCAAAAAATGATGATCTTGCGGGCAATTTCAAAGACAGCATGTGGGTCAGTCAAAATCAGCAGCCTGGGTCAAAATCGCACCAGCGCCAAGAGCAAGCCGTCTTAAAGGACGCCGGTCACACCTATACGGGTATCAATGCCATCGAGTCGTTCATGGCCGAGGCATCGAACAAGTACAGCGCGACGAGCGTGCCCTATGCCATTGAGCGAGAGTACGGATTCCAACACATCCGCGCCAACGTCACCGGCAATTTCCCTGGCAGCCCGATCGTTCTGTCGTACCGCTCCCGTCTTCAACGCGGCCTAATCACTTCTCTGGAGATCACGGTATGAGCCTCGACCTTCAACTCAACGGCCTTCGCACAGTCGTCACCGGCGGCACGATGGGCCTTGGCGCTGCAGTTGTTAAGGACCTCGTAGAGGGTGGTGTCCAGGTGGCGACATCGGCGCGCGACGTGTCAGTGACGCAAGTGAATGGCGTCACCTACATCGGTGCCAATTTGACGTCGGCACAAGGCGTGGCTCAACTCGCACAGACTGTCGTTGAGCTGGAGCGGTGTCGATATCGTGATCAACGTGGTCGGAGGCTCAAGCACTTCTGGCGGTGGGTTCACGGCAAGTGGCCACCTAAATACAATCCGTTCAGAGATGGTTTTGTGCGCTCTTCTCAGGCGTTCTGCCGACCCTAACTCCCTCTGCTACGCTCGACCTCACAACAGAGGATTCGCGATGTCACATTCTGACCTTCTCCCTTGCCTACTCTACAAGCTCAACGAAAACCAGCTGGCCCTTGAGGCCGCAATCATGGAACTGACGAATTGGGTTGAGGCCAATGGCAAAGCAGAAATTACCGACAACGTGCGTGGCGCCCTGGACACCCTCGACAAAAACGAAGAATTCATCAAGCTGATGCTCGCGGTCATGATGGCGCCGGAGTGAATTACAATCAGAACTCGTTTTTACTTCGAGCCATTATTTGGAAAAAACAGCGCACACAGCGCGACTGGGTAGATATAAGCAGTTCTAACACTGGCGGACCAACGGGTCGACTTAGCTCCGCCGACCCTGTAGCACCATCTCAGGGATGGGAATTCAAATGTCCGTTGATTTTTCCGCTCACGGGATCAACAAACCAGTATTCATTGTTTGCCATCTTCACCAGGCTGCATTCCTTGGGATAATTATTAGGGATGACGCAAACAACACCCTGGTTGAGTGTCCAATGCTCCGTTTCGGGTGGTGAAGCTGCCATCTGGAAAACGTCTGTTCCATCCGAAGAAAAATTGATTGAATAGGGATGACTTCCCTCTAGCGTACGTCCCGTACAACTGCTTGCCCACCAAAGAGCTGTGAATTTGCTCATCGTCCAACGTTACAGCTGAGCCAGGCACTGGCGGTGGGTTATAGCCGCCGTTCGTTGTGCAACCGGCTAAACAGAGCAATAGAATGGAAGCGCCAAACTTTATTGAAGTCATGCCACACCTTCCTTGTATTTTCCGAAATGATTTCCGGTAAATCAGAGCGTAGACAAATTGCGCCTAGCAAATTGATTGCAAAAGCTGAGTGGTTGACTACTGCTGGCTAAAATGCGCGGATCGGCAAGACGGATGAAAGGCTCTCACGGCTCATGAAACTAGTTCAGACAGGAGAAAAAAATGACGAGGCTCACTGCCAGCCCACATACAAGGACGCCTAGAACAAACGTCGCTCCAAGGAGAAGATATTCCTTCCACACGCTTCTCTTCTCCTATGGACCTAAAGGTTTACTTCGAGCGTCACCTTCACTGCGACATCCAATACATCACACATATTACGACAATCACCCATGTGAGAATCAGCAGAAACGAAAGGCCAGCCAATTGCTTGTTCATAGGGTCTTATCAGCTCAATGAAGTGCATCAGCTGATGCACCTCCGGATCATCGACAAGAATACCCGAAGGTCGTTCAGCGTAAGATCTCTCTGATGTACGCCTGGCACGCCTTCAGCGCAATCACCGCCCGGCTACGTTCATCGGTGATGGCGATAATTCTTTGAGCATGCGCTGGATCAAGGTCGGCTCGAACGGCTCCATGAACCATGCTGCCGGCGCCGGAGGTGGCAGGCACTGAAAAGCCACCGGTTGAACCCTGAGCAAGGACGACTGACAGCCGCAGATCAGAAGTGGCAAGGCGATCGCGCAGGTGAGCCTGATTGATTTGAGCATCGCTCAGTTCCTTGTGGTGGGCTTGGTCGCTGGCCGACAAGCGCTGCTCGAGCACAAGTCGTTTGTCCTGCTCGGACTTCTGGGCCGTGGCGCCGGCCATGGCGATCTGGTTCAGGGTGTCAGTGTGGGATCGGGCTAGCGCGGAAAGTTGCGCGGTGTAGCGCCAGCCCTGCACCGTCCATGCGCCAACGGCCTCCAACAGTATGAGCGCCGGCACGGTGGCAACTCTCCACGCCGCCGGGCTCACGGCACAACCTTGAAGATTACGTGGCCACCCAGCTTCAATGTCTGCTTCGCCTTCGCCGCCGAGGCTGGCGCCTTGATGCTGGTGGCGTAGTAGTGCGTGGCGCCGCTGGTAGCCGCACTTGTCGTCCCATTCCTTGCGGTAGTTCTCGAGAGAGGCGATGCCCTTCTCGCACTTGGTTTCATCGAACACGCATTTCGGCGGTATCTAGCGAGCCTGCTCGATGCCGTCATTGATGCCGAGATGGGGGACGACCCGAAGCGCCATGGAGTACTTCTGCCCGTCGATGTCGTACCCTTCACGGTCCAGCTCGCGGCGGGTCTTGGCATCGCTGCCGAACTCACGGTTATCGATGTCGTGCGTCCCCCAGTGCTCGGAATAGGTGTAACTTTTGTCCTTGAGCACCTTCATGTAATGTCGCAGGCCTTCGCCTGAGTTCATAGCAATCGATGACGTGAAACTCTTCACCGACCTGGCGAACGAACCAGAAGTCAGCAATGACCTTAGCATTCGCCTCTAAGATTCCACGCTCGGTTGCCAACGTATCCGTGGAAACCTTGCTGGAAACCTCGCGTTAGGAAACCAGCGAATCGACCTTCGCTTCGAGGTCTCGCTCCCAGCCTTTAGCCTTTGACCGTTCCTTGATTGCGGTGTGGGATACACCACTCGCTGATGCGATCTCGCGCACCGAGAGCAAACCGGCCCGGAAGAGCTGTTCAATGCGCTCCCGGTCGGGTTGCTTGGTTGCCATTGAGTTTCTCGTCGTTTTAAAGTGCTATAAATAATCGATTGCGGCTAAACCACATTTTCGAGGGATATTGAAATGTTGGACCGATTCATGGTCGTTAATGCACGGCCATTTCTACCTAACATGAATAAAGTGAACGCACAGAGGGATAATCTCCCGACACGCGGATTTCTCATCCTGGACAGACACGAAGACAAAAGGCTTCCCGATTGTTTTATAAGCCGCAGTGAAGCCCAAGAAGAATGGGATAAAAGAAACGGCCGATAGAGTAATCAGTGCCGCACTCACCTACAGCACTTTTACCCCTCCCCACCTTCCAGCAGCACATCAATCAGCTTCTGCTCTTCCAAGCGCATTGCACCCAAGCATTGCAGATCGTCGCACTTCGGACCAAGGCCGAATACCTTACCTCGCCCTTGGGGCCAAGCAGGGTCAAGGCGCCTAGGATGCATTCCGGATGCTCGCCGGCTTCAAGATCGTCAGCGATCTTGCGCAGGGTCTTGGCCGCGTCGCGCCAATCCTCCCGCTTGAATTCCAGAACCTTTATCGTCATGCATCTCACCATGATGGTGGTCTTCATCTGGGCGTGCCCGTGCAGGAGTGATAAGACAAACCCTTGAGGCAGGCCTGCAGCCTTGGCTGCGTCATTCGCGCTATCCAGCTTAGTCACCGCCTGGTTGATGGCGGGACTCAGCGTTAACGCGGGATGCAGGCGGGTTACGTTGGCAATGCCATCACACGAAACTGAATACAATCACGCCGAGGACAATGATCGCGATGACGATCCAGCCGAGAGTGGAGACCGCTTTGGAGGAGTTGGTAGTCCAAGCCATGGTGATTCCCTCGTCGCACGTTGCGACACAAATTGATTTCGCAAAACGTGTCGCGACACCGGGATTAACAAACAGGAGGCCATTCATCCATCTCGCTTGAAAATCCCCGAACACCAATTAAGGTGAATGGATTGACCACGCGGGGAGCACACTCATGGCGGAAAACTTCATCGTGCAAAAAAGGCCCGCCAATGGCGTGTTGAACGGTTTCTACTATCGGGTCGTCGACGTACGCACCGGCCAGGGGATCAAGCAAAATTTCACTCACGCAGAGCTGGCTGAAACTCACTGTCGTCATTTGAACGAGCTCCACCTTGAGGGGAAGCTCACTCAGCCCGTCTATAAAGCTTGAAGTCCGCAAAGCGGTCAGCCAGATCGGCGATCTTTTTTACACCGAGGAAGCCGATAAACACCCCCGCAGCGGTGGCGAAATTTTGAGGCAGTCGAAGTATTCGAGCAGCGGTATCAACTCAATCGTAATCAGCGTGCACAGCGATGCTTCCAGCAGCGCTTGGCGCTGCGTTCCTCCGCAAAAAATGATCCGCAATGCCCCCACCACGAATGAAAGCGCGCCAGCGTATATCGTCGGAGCTTGCTGACTCAGCCACGCGAGCACAATGAGCCAGGTGTCAGGTGTCAGGTGTCAGGTTTGTCTGCATGTTTGGCACCCTCTGTTCCTCCCCGTCAAGGAGTTGTAAGTGGGTTGCAGCCATCCCCTGCGGGTTTTTATGAGTCCGCGCTGTCATCCATGGAAGACGCCAAAACGAAAAAAAACCGGCGATTGCCGAGGCATGAATAGGTGTTAGCTCCATACAACCTACACAACGCTCATCAGATCTATGGAATTAAAAGCTAGGCCAGAACTCAGTAACTCCTCACAAGGAGTAACAACCATGCCCTCGGCAAAACTTTACGTGATCGATTACGAGATACATGGTGTACCGAAGTCTTTCATCATTCGGGCAGATGTCATGAACAACGCTGAAGCGTGGCACTGGGCGAGCTGCGATGCCGGCGTGGGCCGGATACCAAAATTTGGTCTAGAGAAAGTCAGGAGAGTCAGCAAGCCGCTCGCAGAGCGATTCGGTATCACGAACGTTCAATGGCGTTTATCTGGAGCTGAGGCCTTTAAGCCCGCCGCTTACACACCACCGGGTCATTAGCATCTAAACCGACCAGTTCGCAACAATTGAAAATAGCTCAAGTCGGTCATAAGGCACGTTATAGCAGACGTTGGCGGCCTGAGTAGCTTTATCCCCGACATGCACTGACTATCCAAGTACAACTGGAATAACCGTTGCTCGGGCGTTCGTTGCTATTACTCAGGAAGTAGCCCATACCCGATGGAACACGAAGAAAGAAAAAAGCGCCCTGTACACCGATATGGCGCAACTAAATCAAGCGAGCGGATCTCATGAAATGCAACACGATAACCGTTTCCACCTGGCACGCAGCGACCGACCTGAGTAACGAATTGTTTCGCGAGGCAGATCGCCTCAACGACATCGCCTACGACCTTCTCCCCAACGTAGCCAACTCACCAGAAGACGCCCTTGCGTTTCAAACTGCGCGAGCCGCGGCTGATGCTAAGACCCTTGAAGGCAAAAGATCCTGGGATAAAGCAAGAGCTGAGCTGCGGAGCGGCAATTAGTCACCACCTACATCCGTCGAGGCTTCGCTAACCGGCGTAGCCTCTGAAAGTGTGCGCGTCTTCCCGCGCAGTCCGCCAAAGGCCACACCAGCGTCGACACCCTATTATATCGATCTCGCTGATTCAGTCTCGCGCCACCCAGAAAGCACTGTCAGATCTGGGTGCGCGGGCTGCCGGTGTTTTGTCGTAGCACTGCACTTTCCGGCTTATCAGTGTCCAGGCCTTCCGTGAGGCTGCCCTGGCTGCAGTGGATTTTAAGGAATAAAAAACCCGCGCTCGGCGGGCTATTGAAATGATTCGATCGTGATCAGGCCCCGGATTCAGGATCGCTCGCGGGTACACCGCGGGCGTCACTATCATCCTGATCATTCATCTGCGTGTCATCGTCCGGGTTATCGTCGCGACTGATCGTTCCCGCTTCTGGATGCTCGCTAGACACCGAGTTGACGGCATCTACGTCCAGCATTTCTTCATCGACAGGCGATTCGTCATCAGCAGGTAGCGGAGCTTCAGACTTATGCTTCTTAGGATCATGGCCTGTTTCGTTGTCCGTACTGCTCGTTACGCCCTTCTGAAAAATGTTGCCAGGCGCATTTTCGTTAATGTCCATGTTCGCTCTCCGGTCTAACGCGCGGGATGTCCGTGCTTAAACTTTCGAGACGACGACGCATCGCAAGTGCCGAGCACTGGACGAACGGCGGAAACGAAAAAGCCCAGCGATTGGCTGGGCTTTCTGTGTCAATCCCTAACGCGCAAGATCGACAGGATGAATTAATACTTTCTCAATCTATCACTTTCTCACTCAATGCAATGGCTGCTCGATACGCCGCGCAGCTTTCGATCAGGCCCTCTATATCCAGCAGTTCCTGGGCGGCGGTAAGCCCCTCATTTTCCTGGTAATCCAGCGCCTTGCGGATGTTCGAGCGCCACCGATACCGGGCCGATTCCGGCTTGCCGTCGTTGTCCCAGTTAGTGATGTCGTATCACGCAACCGGCATGAACGCTTACCCCAAGTGCCGGACACTTGCGGAATTGCTCAGGTCAGCACCGTGCACTCGCGAAACCGTTTCAGTGCCGGCGACTTCACCGAGTTTAACAGCTCCAGAATGGCGCCGTCCTTGCGCTCGTCGTGCGTGGAAACTTCTCGACCAGCGCCCGCCAGTGCGCGGCAGACAGTGACTTACGCAGCACTCCAGCAGTCAACCAAGAAAGCCTCTCCTTGCCGACGATCTCGCCCTTTTACTTCGCGCATTGCACCTTCGGCTCGAAGTCGCAACCGCCAGCGGAGTTGATGGTTTCGACGGCGAGCGCCCGAACTGCTGCGGATACCACGTCGCGATAGGTCATGCCGCTTTCCCCATGGTCAATTCAAAATGTTCAAAACGTGCAGCTTTGCTCACGACCTTACTCCCCGCGCAATCCGCTCCCGACGCAACAGCCGGCGAATCCCCTCAAAGCACCAGAGGGCAACCAGCAACATGAAGCCGATGTAGAAATGGAAAAGAATCATGCGGTGGTCCTTTGGAGTTTGCGGACCAGTGTCCGGTGTTCAGCGATGATGGCTTTAAGCGCTTATATGTTGTGGTTTCGTGGCTTATGGTCGTCTTCGAGCGCTTCAACTGCCTCCAGGCAGATGCCGGCGATCAGACCCGACAGGAAACCCTGGGCAAAGATATAGCCCTTTCGGGGTTGCCTGTATGAGCCCGAGTTACAGGCTTTGCATTGAAGCCAGATGTTGGATGGCTCAACGAAAAATTGACCCACGAGATCGCCCTGCTCAAACGCTTCAAGTTTGCCAAGCGCAGCAAGCAGTTGAGCCCGGATCAAGCCTGCCTGCTCGAAGACTTGATCGATACGGATATCGCCGTTATCGAAGCCGAACTTGAGGCGCTGCAACCGGCATCTGTCGTAGCCAAAGTGCGCCGGCAACCGAGCTATGCGCTTTCATCGCAGGGTGTGTTTGCCAGCCGCTTACAACTGTCAGGCTATTTGGCACTTACCGCTCGTCTGAGCTTTAGCACCTTCCCGCGACTGCACCTTCCAATGCTTTACATCCACTCACAAGGAAGGCTTTAGTCATGAAATCACAAATCGCAATATTCGCGCTTGCCGGGCTGTTGTCTGCAACTTCATTTTATGCGGCGGCCGCCGGCGAAACCGCTCCCAAATCTACTTCTACTGACGGCACCAGCCAAACTCTTGATCCTGCGCCCAAAACTACAAACGCCGATCCAAATGCGGCGTCGCTGCCTAAAGGTGCGGATGGCGGAACTACCGATAATGGCCCGACACCCGAAGGGTCGAAGACTGGCGCTTCTGGCTCGGCAGGCGGTGGCAATAGCAGTGGTGGCGGTTCTGGAGGCGGCAGCTAAAACCGGAAATTAATTGTTGATCACAGGCCCGCACATGCGGGCTTTTTAGTTTCTGCTCCGCGACCCGTGTGCGCTCCGCAGATTGCGTGAATACACGGCCTGCATCCTTGACTAACTGTTGTCATTCCAGACAGCTGGTCAGCCCCTCCTCGTCCATCGTATCCGCCATTTTCAGCAGCTCGTCGTACTGATCTTCTCCGGTCGTTCGAATCTCGGGTTGGTCGAGAAGCCATACAAAGCTCTCCTTCGCCTTTTTTCTTCGTTCTTCAAACATGCTCGCCGCTCGACTGACTACTCCGGTAACCGACGCGATCGAGCATTACTATCTGAAGCTTCGAAACAGCTGCAACCCGAACCACCTGGTGGCGTCGGGGTGGATTGCTGTTCCCGCCGAGGTATCGCTCGAAGAGGCGCAGGCCGCGAAGTTGTTCTACGCCGCTGGCGCCTGGCATCAGGTGAAGGTCGCAGCGTGAGACGAATACACAAACTGACCAGCGCACGACGCCGGCGGACATGGCTGGACTTGCCGGCCAGCGGACTTGGAGAGGCCATGGCTGCCGAACCGAAAGACCGATCAGCAAAGACTGCGGCGAGGCGAAAAATTCGCGGCGAGCAAGAGATCCGACTGCACTGCATGGCCGGAACGAGGCAAGCCCTCGCTGAGTTAATGGCTTGGAGCGGCATCGAGGAATAGGGCGAGGCGATCACGTTGATGATTCACCACCTGCACAGCCTTGGTCCGGGCGGCGCCCTGCCTCTGCCTGAACCGCCGCGACACGAATACGTGATACCCGAAAACGTGTCGGCAAAATTGACCCTTGCGTATCAGCGCGAATCGCTTCGCATCTGCCGCGACGAATAGCCCGCTCCGATCGCTGCAACCGATAATTTACCGAATGAAACGACGCTTTCACTGGAATTGCGAGTTTTTCTCAATAAGCTGAAAGCAGAGGCTCTCAGTTCTTTCGACCTCCGCACTGCTGCTATTAGGCCTTCCAAAACATCGATCGGCGCTTGATCACTCATAAAGCTCACCTTGACCCGCTTCCATACTGATCACCCGTACCAACCCAATCCCAATCGCCACCACCGGTATCACGGGCGGCTTTAATCGAATTTGATTTTCATGTTGGGCTCGGACTTCATCGTCGGACGACGCAACTCCAGATCTATGGCGTCAAGACAACGGAACTGCACCTCGGCATTAGTATGTCGGCCTTAACCTTCGTTTATGGACTCATCTTTAACCGGCAGCAGCTGCTTGCCCCTGCCCTTGCCCTCGCAAAAGGCATTTGCCTCTCGATATAGCTCAGCCTTTACCGCACTACCGCTAAAGGTAGTAAAGCTGCCATCCTTCGCGACCATGTAGGTGTCTCGGCCCATCGGCATGATACCCGGACCAGAACCGCCGGCGATTAGCAAAAAAATCGTTGGCACCAGCAGATACCGCATCTGTAGAGCGCCCTGTTTGAGTGAGAGCGAATCATAGGGTTATCACTCTGCCACTTCACCAACTTTCATACCTTGTCGCATCCGGTCACGGAGGGCGGCGCCTGCACTGGAGAACACCATGGACGACGAATTCTATTTACAAGACGTCGCGTCAACACAGACGACGGATTGATCTCCTGGGCGCTGGGCGGTGGCTACACGACGAACCTGGATCGCGCCGAGGTACGCACCCAGGCAAGTGCAGTCGGCCAGCACAAAAGCCGCGAGACCGATGTGCCCTGGCCAAAGTCGTACATCGATGCTCGGGCGCATACCGGCGTCGATTGCCAATACGTTATGCCTGACGACGCTGCCGCAGCTACAGAAGGCGAAACACGCTTTTACGCCGCCTACCACCGCGAATGGAATGACAACGATCTGGTGTTCATGTCGCGCGAAGGCGGTAAGACTTCAAACCTGCTGTTGGCCAAGACCTTCAGCGCCGGGCATGTGGTGGGGCTGGCTGCCCGTAGTTATCAACTTCTCGGCGTACATAACTGCCAAAGCCCGCCGTCTGGTTCACGCCGGGATGGTCTCGAACAAGGAAGCCCTGCGCTGCATCGGCATCAAACTAGTGAATCCAAAGAAACCGCGCAAAGAAGTGTTCAACTGTGATGGGTGCGGACGGTTCATCAGTGACTAACAGCGATACCTGCACGACTGCTGGAACTGCGGCGCAAGCAATGCCCACTGCCCCGCCCTAACCAATTGCGCTCAGACCTTCGTCAGCGCTTCCGAATGAGCGTCGCACAGCGCAAGTATTGCGTTCGACGCATGTGGGTATCCAACCCCGCAACAAGAAGCATTGCCCCGTAGATCCGAAACCGCACGATCCATTAGCATTTTTAGATCAAGCCCGCTGGCAATCGCCGCGCCAAGAATTGCAACCAGCGCCTGCTCTAGTGCGACTTCGCGATTAGTCATGATTTGCATCTCCTTGATCCTGATACATGCCGGGCGGAACGCGAATCCCCCACTTTTACGAATCACGCCAGCCAGCGAGGCCATAAGCTGCGAAGAGCGGCTACCCGGCTTGTGCTATGTGGGTATCAATCGAACTCGTGAATCGAGATGTTCCCAGCAACCGTCCAGGTGATGATCGGCGGCGGCTCTCCCTGCTTACTGTGGAGCCGGACCCAAAGCCGGGCGGATTCGATATTAAATTTCAGATTTTTCTGCAGCATCTTTTCCTGCACATACAGGGTTATCACATAGTCCGCGCAGTCCTCACACGATATTCCGAGACCATCGACATCAGTCTCGAAGGCTTCTGCGTCCTCTCGCCAGCAAATCTCACATACGCAAACTTTCATCACGCCGCCCCCATTGGCCTATTGCTCAACTGTAGCTGATCCTTTAACACCTCCTCCGCCCGGGCGTAGGACGCTCCCTTAAACGTCAATCAGTCGGGCAGCCTCCTCAGAATCATTGATTGGAATCGTCTCAGGTCTTTGGTGGTCCTCGATCCACGCCCGGGCAATCTCGACATCAAAACGCCACCCATGCTTATCCAAGAACGCAATTGCACTACCGGTGATTCGATAGTGTCCGCACTTGCAACATGTAATCTCCAGGCATCTATCGATCACATCAATTGCCGTTGCTGGTTCATTGCAAATCACGCAGGTCATGAGTGCCGCCTTATAAGAATCAACGAATTTTAACCGGTTCCTGTTCCCGTTCTACCGCCCGGGCTTGACCCGGCATAAGACGCCCCATGGCCACAGAAAACAAACCGGCTGATCCATTCAAGGCCGTTCGCTGATACTGGTCACGGGCATCAACGTCAGCGCCCTGCTCCACCAACCACCGAGCCAGATTATCGGGGCAATTATAAAAACTAAGCGCGGTGCTTTTGCTATAGCCACCGGTGGCGCCAAGCTCGCACACGTCGAATACTGCGATCAACTCGGCAAACGCAGCGTGCTCCAGCAGTTGATCGAAATCCTTCGGAAGTGTCTTTTTTTTTACGCTTACTCATAGTGGCAGTTATCATCCTGATAAAGAGGTGTTTCATTATAGAATCACTAGGTTTTTGGTAACAGCTAGGTGAGTTCGCCGGACGCTTATCAATATCTGAGGATCAAGGTAGATTACAACCACTCACTGAGTAGACGCAGAGTAAATGTGGGAATCCATCAGTCAAATGCTCAAGCACTTCATAGGTAGCAGCTCCCCGCACCTTACAGATGATGTCTTCGTAACAGGCAACAACATCTCCTACCCCCTTCTGATCCAGAGACGATCACCTGCAATATACAGTCCATAACTGATCGACGCGCGTTGTGAAGCTCTGACTCATCATCTCGCGGCGCATGCCCCAATCAAGATTGGTTGGCACACTCGCCAAGCGCAGTGTCCCCCTGCCCCACCGCTCATTGATGGAATCCAGCACGCTCATGACTTTCTCCGAAGAGACTGGTTGTGATGCGGCAAAGAGGTCATCGGTGTACTCCCCTTTTTCGCAAGGGTTGAGCAGGAGTACCTCAGCCTTGCTGTACTTGAATCCTGGTCGGAACACGCGATCAACAGCCTCCACTGCAGCCTTGGTCATCAATCGAACATCGTCAGTCGGATATGGCAGTTCAACCAGCACACCGTTGGCGTACTTGGCCTCTTCTGGATTGAACATCCCGGTGCGTATGCTGACCCGAACTTTCTTGCACCGCGACAACGATCTCGCTGCCGTCGTCCAATTGCCAGTTCGGCCCCGCGAAATGTCGGCCGATGGTTTACCATCATGGATCAGCGTCGCCAACGGCTCGCGAAACTGCCAGCTCAGTTGCCCCTATGAGTCCGCGTGGCAGTCGTAAATCTGCACGCCGGTGGCGCTCACGCTTAAGGCCTCGGCTTCGTCAACACCCGCGAAGGCGCACACAGTGCCCGCCACCCACGCGCCGAGCACAAGCGCCACAGCGACAGTAATCTGCCTCAGCACACGAGCGTGATCCCGGCGCATGTTTGCCGAAGACTTCGCGCACACCTGGCTGACCATGCAGACGAATGGCGGGAGGTTTCGAGCAACGACGTTTCAAGCCCAGAGCAGTACATGTTCCACCTTAAGAAAATGCGTGAACTGTTCATATTGAGGAGAAGAACGGATGGCTGTTGGATTTTATTCCCAGCGTCTTTCAAGGCATGTTTCAGCGCCATCCACCCCTTCGCAGGCCATGTGCGCACGGATAAGTGCGTGGGCAGGCCGACGCACGGAGATAACACCTGGGGCAGAGACTTTATTCCATGAATTTGTTCCATGAGATCAGCCTTTTGGCATAGACATAATTGACGTTGTCGTGACGCCCCGAAGCGTTAGGCTGGCGCCACTTCGAAGCGCACTGCGCGCAATGGGCTGTGTCAAAAAGGTCGATACCGTGAAGCAATTTTCCGTGTTCCTGCTGATCGCAGGATTGTTGCAAGCGCCCTCCCTCCTGGCCGCTCCCAGCGGCCAGGGCGTGATCACGTTCGCCGAGAAACCGCTGCGACTGATCCGCACCACGGTGCTCTACAGCGCCAGCTCCGGCACACGCCTGCAAAGCGGCGACCTGATCGAGTCCGACCAGTCCGTCACACAGATCGAAGGACTGGCCACCAGCACGCTGGCATTGGGCCCGGAAACCCGCGTCGAGATTTATTGCAATGGCGCGGTGACCACCCTACATATTCTCCAGGGCTGGCTCAAGGTGCAACCGGCGCCGAGTACCGCTGCCGACAGCCTGGACATCGACACCCGCACTTTGCACCTGGACGTCAGTCGTAGTGCCAGCGTGATACACGTCGGCAACAACCTGGTCGAAGTTTTTGTCGAGAGCGGCACACAACCGCTGGTAGAGCTGGACAAACGCGGCCAGGCCGGGCGCAAGTCTGTCCTCAGCCGCGAGCAGTACAGCCAACGCAAGGGTGACGAGCCGCTACAACCCGCGGGGCGTCCGCCAGGCTCGTTTATCAGCGCAATGCCCAATGCATTTTTCGATCCCCTGGTGTTGCTGTCCGGCAAATCTGTCGCCAATGTATCGCCCAAAAAAATCCGCGACGTCGACTTCGAAGACATCGCCCTATGGCTACGCGCGCCAGGCTTGAACCGCGCAGGCCTGGCCACACGTTTCTCCCCGCGCCTGGCGAACCCGACGTTTCGCAAGACGGTCATCCGCGAAATGGGCGGCTCTCTTGAATGGGAGACCGAGTTGTATCGCTTCGAGAGCAAGGGCCCCGCAGTGAAAAAAACCGCAGGTGCCGTTTCTTCCAACCTGCCGCGGCCTAAGGAAGTCTGATGATGAAGCTGTCGCTGGCTGTCAAATTCAATATCGTGTTCCTGGCGGTTGTCATTGTGGGCTTCGCCGCCAGCAGCCTGTTCACCTACCGGCTGCTGCAAAAAAGCGCTCGCGAAGAGTCTCTCGACAACGCGCGCATGCTCATGGGTGCCGCGTCTGCCGCCAGCGTCTATACCTCGGGGCAGATCGTGCCGCTGCTGGAAAACCGCTTGAAATTCGAATTTCTGCCGCAATCCATTCCCTCGTTCGCTTCCACCGAACACCTGCGCGAGTTGCTCAAGTCTTACCCCGACTACTCGTACAAGGAAGCCACGCTCAACCCGACCAACCCACGCGACAAAGCCACCGAGTGGGAGGCCAACATCGTCAATCAGTTGCGCGGCAAGCCTGACCTCAAGGAATTGGTCGGCGAACGCACCGATGGTGGTGGCCCGTCGCTGTTCGTCGCGCAGCCTATCCAGATCACCGACCCGGCGTGCCTGGCCTGCCACACCACGCCGGAAATGGCGCCGAAAACCGTGGTCGACCGCTACGGCCCGTTGAACGGTTTCGGCTGGAAGCTCAACGAAATCATCGGCGCACGCATGGTCTCGGTGCCGCTGACCGTCCCGCTGGAACGCGCCAACCTGCTCCTGCGCACCTACATGCTGTCGCTGCTGGGGATTTTCGCCTTCCTGTTTTGCGCACTGAACCTGATGGTCCACCTGTTTGTCACCCGGCGCCTGAGCCAGATGTCGAACCTCGCCGACCGGGTCAGCCTCGGCGAGACCAACGTGCCGGAAATGGACACCCGTGGTAACGACGAATTGACGCGCCTGGCGCAGTCGTTCGCGCGAATGCGAACTAGCCTGGTCAGCGCCATGAAAATGCTCGAAGAGTAGCGCGGTCATGCTTGAACAACTGGGTAAATACCGCATCGACAGCGTGCTCGGCAAAGGCGCCATGGGCACCGTGTACAAAGCCTTCGACCCGCACATTGCGCGGGTGGTAGCGCTGAAAACCATTCGCCTGGAACTGCTCGGCGACGATCAGCACGATCAACTGATCGGCCGTTTCAAGAACGAAGCCCAGGCCGCTGGGCGCTTGAGCCACCCGAATATTGTCGCGGTCTACGACTACGGCGAAGACGCCGGCGCGGCTTACATCGCCATGGAGTTTGTCGACGGCACGCCGCTCAACACCTTAATGCAGACGCACCCGCCACGACGCCTGGCGCTCGCGCTGGGGTGGATGCGCCAACTGCTGCAAGCCCTGGAGTACGCGCACTCTCGCGGCGTAGTGCACCGGGACGTGAAACCGGCAAACCTCATGATCACCGCCGAGCAGCACCTCAAAGTCGCGGATTTCGGCGTGGCACGCCTGGACTCTTCGAACCTGACCCAAACCGGCTCGATGATCGGAACACCGAGTTACATGTCGCCGGAGCAATTTTGCGGCACCTTGGTCGACGGCCGTTCCGACGTGTTTTCCGCCGGTATCGTGCTCTATCAATTGCTGACCGGCGAGCGGCCGTTTTCCGGTTCGGCGACCATGGTCATGCAACAGATCCTCAACCAGACGCCGTTGCCACCGTCGAGCCTCAACCCGACCCTCGACCCGTTGCTCGACGCGGTGATCGTCAAGGCCTTGGCCAAGCGCCCGGACGATCGATACACCTCGGCGCAACAATTTCTCGATGCGCTGCAAGCAATGGATGCCGAGTTGCCGGCACCGCAGGACACGGACGATGAGGCCACGCGGTTGATCAGCCCACGGCAAAACGGTTTCGGACAGGTAACGGCCACCAGCCGCACCACGCAATTGAGCTCCGTAGAGTCCAGTGCCAGCGGTGCGCTGGACACTCTTTCGCCTTGGAAACATCAGGCGCGGCCAGAGCTGGAAGCGTTGCTCTCGCACCAGATCGGCCCCCTTGCGCGGCTGCTGGTCAAGCGCACCCTGGTGGCCGCTGACGACTTCGAGGCGCTGTGCATCGGCTTGCTGCCGCACATCCCTTCCGAGCGCGGGCGCGAGCAATTCAGCCAGGCCACCGCCGCCCTCGCCCAGCGCCTGAACCTTATCGAGCCACCGCCCAGCGTCGAGCAGTCGCGCAGCGACAGCCTGATCCAGGCGCAGGCCGAACCCGCCAAGCTCGGCGCCAGCGGTTATGACCCGCAGTTTGCCGCTCTTGCCGAACAGCACCTGACCCGACTCATCGGGCCAATCGCGCGCATCGTGGTCAGTCGCGCCAGTCGCGTCACCGACCGCAAGCCTGCGTTCCTTGAGCTGCTGGCCGAACACATCAATGATCCGCCGATGCGCACGGAATTCATGCGTCTCTTGCACAGCCACGGAAATGCCCCATGAACGACTGTCCACTCGGCGTATCCGGGCCCCATCGACTGACCACTGCCCTGGCCTTCGGTCTCAGTGATACCGGACCAGTCAGGCAGCACAACGAAGACAATTTCCTGGTGGACAGCGATTTGCAGTTGCTGGCGGTGGCCGACGGTATGGGTGGCCATAAAGCCGGCGCCCAGGCCAGCGCCATGGCCCTGGCCACCTTGCACGAATGCCTCAGCCACCCCTCGACGCCGCCCCCGGCCAGTGCCGACCCGGACGCCACTTGCCAGATGCCCGCCATAGGCGCTATCGGCACCTTGCAAGCGGCGATCGAGCAGGTCAACGCGCGCCTTTACGCACAAAACGAAGCGCGGCGTATGAGTGACGGCCAAGGTATGGGCACCACGCTGACCGGGGTCTGGCGCAGCGATCCGAAAGGCCCGCTGATTCTGTTTCATGTCGGTGACAGCCGCTTGTACCGTTACCGCAACGGCGAATTGCTGCAACTGAGCCGCGACCAGACCTGGTACCAGCAAGCCCTCGACGCCGGGCATTTCGACCGTTTGCCGTCACGCAATCTGCTGCTGCAGGCCATCGGACCATCGCGCAAGGTCGAGCCGGAAATCGCCTTGCATCAAGTGCAGCCGGGGGATGTGCTGATGCTCTGCAGTGACGGCGTGCACGGCAGTGTGCCACACCAGGAACTGGCCCAATGCCTGAGCCAGGTCAGCAGCGAGTCGATCGCTGCAGTGTGTGAAGGTTTGATTCAACTGGCTGCCGACTACGGCGGCCGGGACAACGCCACGGTGCTGCTGGTGCTCTGCGAACGTTAAGGCCTTGGCCGCCGACCGCCGAGCATACCGGCAAAGGTCCGCTCGCCCGGCAAGCCGCTGCATACCAGCAAGGACGGTGGAAGCTGCGGCGAACCGTCGGTCCAGAACAGCGCCCGAGCGCTGGATTCGTTCAGTTCCAGCGACCGCAGCCATTCTTCCCAACGCTGCCCTTCAGGCAACTCCAGCCAACACTCACCAGGGCTTGTCGTGCGGCTACGCTCAAGCATCGGTGAGGTACCACGGGACGGTTCGCGCAAGCTGAGCAGCGCGTTATCGAACGCGCTCAGGCAAAACTCCACTTCCAGCGTCGACAATGCCAACGCCTCCAGCTCTGCGTACCAATCGCCGTCCTCGCGGAGTCGCTCCAGCGCTGACACCGGCGGGCCGCCATAGGCCAGGGTCAGCGGAAAACAACGCCCGACCCGGTCCACACTCGGCATCAACACCCCGGCCCAGGCCGGCTCGCCGCATACGCCGCTGGCCAGGGCGAAGCGCCAGATCGGGCTGCACAGATAGGTCGCTTGCCACTGCTCGCCGAGGCATTCGCGGCTGCTGGTCAGGCCTTCCTGCAGCCATTGGTCCCAGGTGTGCAGGAAGGCCGGTGACAAGCGCCGGCTGATGAAATCGCCATGGCTGGCGACCTTGCCATAGAAACCGCTACGCGAAATACGCTGATCCATTCCCGGTCCTTACAGTCGGTTCGGGCAGCGGAACTGCACGAGTGCATCGCGGCGGAACGGATTATTCACGCTGCTGGCCCGCAGTTCGTACTGCACCGTGCGCCCGTCGAGGTTGAACGCCACTTGATAGCGCTCGCCCTGCCCGCCCTTGACCGTGCCTTTGTCCAGCACGTGCAACCAGGCCCAAGGGCCGTCGCTGTTGAGTGCAGCGGCAAACCCGGGCTCGCTCTGCAATTGCACGCGGTCGCCACCCCTGCCGCTTGGCAGCACAATCGGCGTGAAGTTGGCGGTCACACCCGCCTCGTACACCACCGGTTGGCCATCGATATCCAGGGTCACCTTGCTCAAACCGGGATCGGCGCTCAAGGCCTTGAGGTCGAAACGCAGCGACGGTTGCCGGGCGCCGTTGACGAAGAACATGTCGCGCAACTGCGCCGCGCGCTGAAACTGATTGATCACGTCCTGGGACAGGCTCACCGAACCACTGCCCGCCGCACGGGCGCGCCACGGGTTACTGCTCATGTCGACGTAAGGCACCAGATTCTTGCTGAAAAAGTCGTCCATCACGCCACCGGGGCCGAAGAACTTGCCGAAATCATCGGCGGTGATGTCCCGGCTCGCATTGCGCACCAAGGGATAACGACCGTCGATGGCAGCGCGACAGAACGGCGCGCCGACCGAATTCCACAGCGCATTCAGGCGTTCGCGCTCGTTGCCCAGGGTCAGTGCCCCGCCACTGCTGTCGACGTCGCGCAACACCGAGGAAATCGGCACCGGCAGCGTGGTCGCCGCCCGTTTGAGGCGGGTCAGCACTTCCCCCGAAGGCGCGGGCGAACCACTGCGGCGGGCTGCTTCGGCGCCGTCGAAGTACTGCGCGGCGTCCTTGAGCATTGCGCTCGCTTCATCCAGCGGACCGGGTGCCGGTCTGTTGACCAGGCTGTGCAACGCAGCGAAATGCGGGTCGACCGGATTGCCCGAAGTGTCGAGCGGCGTTTCGCTACGGTCGTTGCTGCCCAGTGCCGATTCGAGTTTCCTGCGCGCTTCGTCGAAGCTCTTGCGCACTTGCGGATCGACGTCCTTGTCGGCCTTGGCTTTCAGCGCGCCTTCCAGGGTGGTTTCACGAGAGGCCAGTTGCAGGAACGACCGCAGCGGCGAGTCATTGCCCGCCAGCGCGCCGCTGACCAGCGCCGCCTGGTCGAGGCCGGTAAACGGCACCAGTTGCACGTCGGCGAGCAAGGCGTCCCATTGACGGATGTACTCGGCGTAATACAAACCCAGCACCGCTTGCTGCATGGCTTCGGCATCGGCGGCGCTGGTTTTCTCTTCCCTGCCCAACACCCAATTGTCCTTGGCCATTTCAGCCACGGCAGCGCCGCTGCGTCCCACAAATTCACGGTAACCGGCGACGCTGAACACGCCGCTGACGCCTTGCGACAAGGGCGTGCCGCTGCGGCGCACCAGCAGCGAGGACACGTCGCGACCGGCCGCGCCATTGACGCTCGACTCCGGCAAGCGCAACGTCGCAATCTGGCGCTTGAGGCGGTTGTAGGTGCGCTCGGCCAGCGGCATGCTCACCAGGGTCTGGCGCACCTTGCTGATCAACGCCGCGTCCAGTTGCACCGGTTCGGCGCTTTCATCATCGGCATCGAGCAACGCCTGAACGTGCTCCGACAGGCGTTGAGCTTCAGTGGCTTGCGGCACTTCACGGCGCCAATCCACTTCGACCCAGGCCTGCACCGACGCCGCGTCGAAGAACTGCCGCTCGCCGAGCATCAGGTACACGCGCAGGGTTTCGTAGAGGAAATCCTGATTGCTGGCATCGCCACGGCGCAAGGCGCTTTCAAGGTTGCTGACGATGTGCGGCAACAAGGTGCCGCGTAGCAGGCGCCGATACAGATTGATCGCGCCAGTGCCGAGCTTGTCGCCTTGATACAGGCCCAGGCGATTGAGCAGCGGCACCGAATCATCGCGATGGGCGAAGCCGGCCGGCAGCTCGCGGGCAGCGATCAACAGCGGCAACGTCACCAGCACCGTGCCTTGGGTCGGCAGTTCGCGGGCCTTTTGCGCGACGTCGGCCACCGCCACGGCCGAGGCTTGTACCAAGGCTTCGTTGCGCTGGTAACTGACCGTCAGACCGAGCACCAGCAACAGCGCCGTGACCCCGATCAGCACCATCGCGCCGCGCAACCACAGGCGTTGGCGGCGCTCCTGCAAGGGATTGACCCCGGCCAGCCCGGCTTCCTTGAAAATCACCTCGCGCATCAGCCGCGTGATGAAGTAGCTTCGGCCGCTGCCAAACCCCGCTGGTAGCACATTGCGACCGAGGCCAATGGCTGCCGCCAGTGACGACATGACCCGATCGATCGGGCTGCCTTCCTGGGTGCCGCTGGTGAAATAGACCCCGCGCAGCAGCGCCGGGTCCTGGTAGCGATTGGGTTCGAACACGGTGTTGAGGAACCGTGTCAGCACCTCGCCAATCCCGGCGAATTGCTGCGGGAAGCTGTACAGCAAGGCTCGCCGTGACAGGTCGCGTTCCTGTTGCATGCGCTCCAGTACCCGGCCGTGCAGTTGTTTTTCCAGGGCATCGAATTCGCCAGGGAAGCTTGCCAGCGCTGCGCCGGGCAATTGCACCTGATCGCCCTGGGTCAGCGGGAACGTCACGCCCCACACTTGCGAGCGTTCTTCCCGGCCCATGGGTTCGAAGAACTCGGCAAAACCGGCGAGCAAATCGCATTTGGTGACCACTACATACACCGGGAAATTCAAACCCAGCCGCTCATGCAATTCCTGGATTCGGGCGCGAATTGCCTGCGCCTGGGTCTGGCGCTGCGCCTCGCTCTGCTGCAACAGATCGCTGACACTGAGGGCGACGATCACCCCGTTCACCGGGCGCCGACGGCGATGTTTTTTCAACAGATCCAGGAAGCCGAACCACGCCGCTTTGTCGACTTCGGTGTAGCTATCTTGAGTGGTGTAGCGCCCGGCGGTGTCCAGCAGCACCGCTTCATCGGTGAACCACCAGTCGCAATTGCGCGTGCCGCCGACGCCGCCCACCGCCGCTGCGCCGTGGGAATCGCTTAAGGGAAATTGCAGGCCCGAATGGGTCAACGCTGTGGTTTTACCGCTGCCGGGCGCGCCGACAAACAGGTACCAGGGCAGTTGATACAAATACTGGCTGCTGAGTTTCCAGCCCGGCGAGGCCTTGCGCAGCACCGCCATGGCGCTGCGCATGCGTTCGCTGAGCAGCGCCACTTCAGCTTCCGAGGCCTTGGCCCCGGCATGTTTGTGCGCCGAGGCTTCGTCGCCGGCGACTCCTTGCATCAGCAAGCGGTTCGCTCGCTGCACCCGCCACAAAGCGATCACCCACCACAGCGCCCAGACAAAAACCAACAAACCGATCAAGCGCCAGCGCCAGGCTTCCGGAGCCAATGGCTGACGACCGTCGAACGCCAGCAGCGGGCCTTCGTACCACACCAGCAACGAGACCAGGACCACGCCAATCAGCGACAGCAGCCACGGCTTGCTCAGCCAGTTCGAATAGCGCCTGATCAACGACCAGGCATTCCAAATATTAAAAATACCCATGGTTACTGCGCCTGTGCGGGAACGAGCAAGGTGATGTCGACGCGACGGTTGCGTGCGCGATTGGCCGGTGTGTCGTTGTCCACCAGCGGTTCGGTTTCACCGCGGCCTTCGGTGCGGTAGCGCTCGGCGGGGCCGGCGCGTTCGGTCAATAAACGCGCGACTGTTTTCGCCCGGGCCAGGGACAAGTCGAAGTTCGACGACAGCCGCGACGACGCGGACGGCCGCACGTTATCGGTATGCCCGACCACCACCACCGCGCCAGGCTGACCGGCCAAGGCATCGCCGATCCGCGCCAGCAACGGCTCGAACGCGCTCGACACTTCTGCGCTGCCGGAACCGAACACGCCATCGCCGCGAAGGGTGATCACCGAGCGGTCGGCGCTTTCCTTGACGCTGACCAGGCCTTCGGCGATCTCCGGCGCGAGGAAGCCCGAAACCCGCACCGGTGGTGGCGTGATGGGTGCGACCACTGGCGGCAACGGCGAGACCACGCGCACTGTGCCCATTTGCGCGAACACCGGATCGGAGTCGCGGTTGAGCAACCCGTTGTACGTCAGTTGCAGCGTCAGCAGCAGCACCGCCGCGACCGCCGCCAACACCCACACGGGCACCAGGCGCAGCATCGAACGCTGCTCGGTCACGGCACCGCGCCAGCGTGGCGACAAGTCCTGTTCCTGCACGCCGCGCTGCTGGCGAATCAGCCCGAGCAAGCGCTCACGCAGGGTGCTCAACTGCTCGAAGCCCTGATCGATCACTCGATAGCGTCCTTCGAGGCCGAGGGCGATGCACAGGTAGTACAACTCCAAGACATCGATATGGCGGCCAGAGTCCTGGCAAAGCCGTTGCAGAATTAGGAAGAACTTCTCGCCACCCCAGGCTTCGTTGTGAAAGGTCACCAACAGACTGCGGCTGTTCCAGACGCCGGCGCCCCACGGCGTGCTGGAAATGGTTTCATCGACCAGGGTGCACAGCGCGTAGCGAGCGGCGGCCACGGTTTCGGGGTCCACCTTGCTGGCGCGGGCCTGGGCTTCGAAATGCTGCATCGCCTGAACCAGCCGCTCACGCAGTGCTTCCATGTCCGGCGCGTTGTTGAGCGAACGCAGCGGCACCACCAGGTCCAGCAGAGGGTTGGCCGCGCGCACCAACGGGTTGAGGCCCTTGCCATTGAGCGACAACCGTTCAGCCACCGGCCGCACCGGGTTCGCCGAGCCGGAAGCAGCATTGCGCCGGCCACCGGGGTTGGGGATCAGCAGCGTGCGGTCGGGGTCTTGTCCTGCGCCGAGAGGATCGTTCAGATTCACGTCGATTTACCTTCGCTTTGGCGGGTCATGGTTTAGTTGCGGATCGCCCAGAACTGCATCTCCAGCCCTGGGAACGCGCCCGCCACATGCATGGCGAAACCCGCCGAATTGGTCAGTTGTTGCCAATAGTCGCTGGCGCGATCGAGTTCGAAATAGGTGAACCCTGCATGGAACGGCAACTGCCGTGGCGCCACCGGCAACGGGCGCAGGGCGATGCCGGGAAGTTGCAGGTTGACCAGGTCGCGGATCTTCTCCACCGAACCGATCTTGACCTGCGGCGGGAAGCCGCTGCGCACCGCTTCGGCCGGCATCTGCGCATGCACCGCCAGCACGAAGGTGGCCGAACGCAGCAGTTGCGGGTCGGGCACCACCGCCACGCGGATGCCGAACTGGCGCTCTTCCAGCGGTATTTGTACAGCGCGGGCGTCGATCACTGTGGCCAGAGAGCGGCGCAGGTCGACCATCAACGGCGCGAAGCTTTCCGCCAGAGCGGCATGGCGATACACAGGGTACGTCGCACTGCGTTTGTCGGGACGGGTGAAGGTCGCCAGTTCGCCGGCCAATGGCGCCAGCGCCTGATACAGCGCCTCCGGGTGCAGGCCGGTCATGCTCGCCAGGTGACGGATCAACGGCTCGCTGCGGTTGAGCACTTGCAGCAGCAGGAAGTCGGAAATCTCTGCCGCGCCGCTGCCACCGGGCTGCGACAGACGCATCGCCATGGCTTCGCTGCGCTGGTGCAGCAAGCCCAGCAGTTCCTCCAGGAAATTCACCAACAGCGGCGCCGCGTTGACCTCCAGGCACGGTGGGCAATATTCGGGGTCGAGTACCACACGCTTGTCGGCGCGACGTTCGATCACCTGCGCCACGCCGAGGCTGGTGTAGGCGTCCGCCACATCGTTGGCAAAGGCCAGGCGCAGACGTTGTTTGCCCACGGTCATCAGCGCACTGCTGTCCAGGCCGTTGCTGTCCCAAGCTTCGTATCCCACGGCACGATGGCGGGCGAAGTTTTCCGCACTGGGCCGATCATCGACCTCGGCCACGCCATGCCGTTGCGTCGGCAATGCCAGCACTACGGTCATGTCGCGGGCCTCGGCGGGAATCTCCAGGGGTAACGGCATTTCATCGAACGGCAACCCAACCGGAGTGCCGTCAGGCAACACACCGCTGTAGGTTTTCAGCGCCACTTTTCCGAGCGCCAGATGCTGCTCGTCAAGTTCAAAACGGCTGAAACCCCAGCCATAGGCGCGCAAGGCACCGACCCGGGCTTCGAGCTGTGCTTGCAGAAAACGGTCGTGTTGCTGCAGGTGCTGCGGTTGCAGCAGCATGCCTTCCGACCAGACGACTTTACTGTTCCAGGACATGTTCGGTTCTCGCTTGAATGAGTGGGCGTGATTGGCGACGTGGCCTAACGGGCGGCGCGCAACCGGGCGATTTGTTGTTGGTAGGCCAGGGCGAATCTCTCGCCGAAGATGCGCTGCACATCTTCATCACCGTCGCGCACCAGGTCGGCGTAGAGCGCGGTCAACAGGTCCCACAGCCGGGCCTTGCGGGTGCCCGGCATCAACTTGTCGAAACGGCCGGGCACGGCGAGACGCTGTTCGATCCGCGCCGGTTCGAAGCGCTGCACCACTTCCGCCAGTGCCGCGCGCATGCCGACGATCACCGCCAATTCATGGGCCTTGAGGTCATCGAACGCCGCCGCCAGCGCGCTGACGCCGGGCAGGTAGGCCGGGGCATCGGCGATGAGCATCTGGCTCAGGGCACTTTCCGGGTTGGGGAAAAACTTCAACGGGTTGTTCGAGCGCGCGCCGATCATGGTCATGTCGATGTGGCTGTCGCGCTTGGTCATGGCCCGCGCCAGCAGTACGTCCATGGTTCCACCCACGGCTTCGCGGAGCATTTCCCCCACCAGCCGCGCCAGGTCACGAGGCTCGCGGCTGGTGCGCAGGTCGGGCAAACCGAGGCCTTCGAGCAGCCCTTGCAGCACCCCGTCATCGCTGGGTGCGGGGACGCTCGGGGCAGGTGCTGGCGTGGGCGCCGCGGTTGCAATAGAAGTCGGCTCGACGGCTGCTGCGACTGGCACCGCGTCTGGAAGGGTGGCAGGCGCTGGTGACGGTGCAGCCAGGAAATCCGCCAACGGATCGTAGTCCGCGGGAATCAGCAACGGCGTGACCACCGGCACTGCGTACGCAGTCGTCACGGGCGCGACCGCCGGGGTGATGAGGGGTGACGGCAACGCCTGCAGTTCCGGTGACAGATGATCGTTTTCCGCGCCACGGAACGCCGGGCGCAGTAGCACTTCACGGGGATTGCCCAGCCCCGGCATCCGCGCTTCGTGGGTCTGGGCGAACAGGTTCAGCCCCAGCGGATCGTCCAGCGGCAGTTCGGCTTCGATCAGCGGCCCGTTCTCCAGAATCCGTGCCGCCGCCAAGGCGTCCGGCAGGCTGGTCGAGGGGCTCGGTGGCGAGACATTGGGCTTGGGCGCCGACAGGGTGTCGATGGTCGGCAACGACGGTGCAGTGCTGACCAGCGGCAGAGCCGCGGCGGGTTCAAACACCGCCAGAGTCAGGTTCTGGGTCTGGCTCGCCGAGTCATCGTCCGTCACCGCCGCTTCGACCGCAGTCTCGGCTTGCATTTGGACTTCCAGCCGATACTCGCCGATGACGATGCTATCACCCTCCTCCAGCCGGGTTTCCTGGCCATTGCCAAGCAATCGGTCATTGACCACGCTGGGGTTGCTGCCGATGTCGGTGAGGAAGAACAGCTCACCGCGCTGCTCGACCCGGGCGTGGACCCGGGAGATGTATTTGCCGGGATCTTCCAGCACCAGGTCATTGCCTTCGGCGCGGCCCAGGGTGCCGGAGCTGGAGGCGATAACGCAGTAGCGCCCGGCCAGAGGCTGGTCACGGTAGCTTTTCACCTGAAGTATCAAAGGCATGTCGGTCTCCTGAGCATTAAGCTATGGCGGCGCGGGCTGGCGTTATTGCTTGCCATCGTCAGCCTCTTTGGGTTTGAGCGGAGGGGCGGTCGGCTTCGGCCGCGACGCCAGCACCAGGGCGTTTGCGGCGGTCGCGGCCTGGGGCAACGGGATCGGCAGCATCGAGGCGATGATGGCCGGACCGATGGTCAGGAACGACGCACCGGCCTTGAGCGTGATGCTCGCGCCCGCCTCGATCACCACGTTCATGCCACCCTTGATGTGTACGTCCATGCCGCCGCTGAGGCCCAGTTTCAGGCCCGCGTCGAGGGTCATGTTGGTGCCGGCGGCCACGGCCACATCGCCGCCGGCCTTTTCATTGCGATCGCCGGCCACCGCCAGGTGCTGGTCGCCACCTATCTGCTCGCGCGAGTCCTTGGCGACCATCGAATGGCGATCGCGACCGACCCAGTCCAGCGAGTCCTGACGGATGCGCTGGTCGAGGTCCATCTGTGCATGGATGAACACCTGTTCGGCGCCCTTCTTGTCTTCGAAACGCAGCTCGTTGTAACCAGCGCCACCCTTCGAGGAATTGCTCTTGAGGGTGGAACGGGTGGCCTGCTCCGGCAGATTGATCGGCGGCATCCTGTCAGCGTTGTAGACGCTACCGGTGACCAGCGGTTGATCGGGATCGCCTTCGAGAAAACTCACCACCACTTCCTGGCCGATGCGCGGGGTGTACAAGCTGCCCCAACGCTTGCCGGCCCAGCCTTGCGCGACGCGCACCCAGCAGGAACTGTTTTCGTCGTCCTTGCCTTCGCGGTCCCAGTGAAACTGCACCTTGATCCGGCCATAGGGGTCGGTCCAGATTTCCTCGCCGCGCTTGCCCACCACGATGGCGGTTTGCGGGCCGTGCATCAGCGGTTTCGGGGTGCGGCAGTCGGGACGAAATTCGAGCTGCTTGGGCAGCGCGGTGAATTCGCAGGTCAGCACCGGTTCCGGATCGTCCGGCGGTGTCGGTTCGTAGCGGTCCGAAGACAAGCGATAGATCGCGCTGAGGATCAGCACCTGGCCGTTCTGGTCGCCGCGCGGGTGTTCAGTGAGGCTGAACAACGCACCGGGAAAGAGCCCGCGTGCGCGGGTGGCGCCTTTGATCCGGCGATAGCGGCTCTGCAAGGCGTCGAGCCGGGTGCGTGCGTAGGTTTCGCCCTGCGCGCGCTCGATGTAGCGCCCCGGATAGTCGTAGCGTTCGTGGCGCGACTGGCCATACGAGCGCACCTGCGCCGACTTCACCAGCAGGCTGGCCGAAGGCTTCTCAAAATTGAAGTCCTGCAACACATAGCCGCCGGATTCGACCTCGCCGCTCTGGCGCCAGTCGTAGATCACTTCGCTTTCGCGCATGGTCTGATCTTCCGCCGGCAGGTAGCGCACGCTCTCGTACCCCTTGGCCGGCGCATGGGCGGCGTAGGAGTCGGCCAGTACCAGGGTGTGACGCCCGGCGGCGCTCTTGAAGAAGTAGTAAATGCCCGCCTGCTCCATCAAGCGGCTGACAAAATCGAAGTCGCTCTCGCGGTACTGCACGCAGTAGACCAGCGGCTTGTAGCTGGCACTGAGACCGCTGGTATCGACGTCGGCGATGGTGTACGGGGTAAACACCTTCTTGAGGATGTCCGGCACGTTGAGGTTCTGGAAAATCCGGCAGTCGCTGGCCAGCGTCAGGAACCACAGCCACGGCCGCACCGTAGCCTGATAGGTCGAGAAGCGACCCTGGCGCCCGGTGAATTCGAAGCGCGTGACCAGGCCGCTGAAATAGCGTTCGCCGCCGTCGGGCTGGTCGACGGTGACCGTCATCGGCGTCGACAGCAGGTCATCGATGGCCAGGTCGGCGCGCTCGCTGTACAGCTCCAGGCGATAGTCGCTGAGTTCGGACAGGGCTTCGCGAGCGTCCATGCGCCGGAACAGCAGCACATCGGCGCTGAGGCTGCACTTGACCTGGATTTCGCGGTTGATCTGGGTAGTGGCCATGGGTTCGGTCTACGTAAAGGCAAGAGCCCGCGCAGTGAGCACGGGGTGGCAGGCAGTCAAGGCGCAGGACGCAGGCCTCGCGTTGTGGTCATCCGCCATTGCTGCCCCCTGCTTGTTTATTTGTCTTGATTTTCCAGCCCTTGACCTTGCTGCCACCTACGGCCGGGACCTCGGTGGGAATGTGCTTGACCCAAACCTTTGCACTGCCCGCGGCGGTGTAGTCCTCCCACTTGGTGAACAGGTTCCGCCAGTCGTCCATCGGCTTGTACTCGGTGACACCGCCGCTGAGCAGGCGCGCGATGGTGTGTTCCACTTCCTTGAAACGCGCCGCCTCGGCGCAAGCCACGGCTGCAAACGACAGGGTCTTGTGCAAGTGCAAGTCTTTGCCGCCGGTGAATGAGCTCAAGTCGCGCAACGCAAGCGGCGTGGCAGAATCAAACCGGGTGTCTGCTTTGTGGGTGCCCATTTCAGGATGGGTACCGAGCATCTTCAGAGGCTGCACCTTGCCGTCGATCAACCCCGGCGCGACCGGCCGATGCGGCGCCTCGGGAAACGAATCGGAGAAGTAATACCAAGTCCCGTTCCTGGCGAGAAAACCATCGATGTAAAGGGTTCTGCGTGACATCAGCAGATTTGCCTCAACAGGACCTCCAGTCTCCAGCACCAGGTCGAGCCGGAGAAAACCCGAACGACCACCGATCGCCAGCACGCTGCGCAGTTGCTCGATGGAATCGGTGTAGGCCCACTTCTGCGACGTCAGTCGAATCTGGACGATCATGCGGTCTCTCCTCGGCGCGCCTCGAAGTCATAACTGAACTCACCGTCCTGCACACCGACCGCGACCTGAGTGGCCGGGTCGTTGCGCAGCAGGCGGTTGAGAATTTCGCAGCTGATCGCCGGCAGCACCGAGTTGGTCAGGATCGCGTCGATCATCCGCCCGCCGCTTTCCAGTTCGGTGCAGCGGCTGGCGATCAGCTCGACCACTTCGTCGCTCCAGGTGAACGGGATTTGCTGGCCGTCGGCGATGCGTTTTTCGATCCGCCCCAGTTGCAGGCGAATGATGCTGCCGAGCATGGCGTCGCTCAGCGGGTAATACGGGATCACCACCAGGCGCCCGAGCAAGGCCGGCGGGAACACCTCCAGCAGCGGCATGCGCAGGGCCTTGGCGATGTCTTCGGTGGGCGGCACGTTCTGCGGGTCGCGGCAGGCGAGGCTGATCAGCTCGGTGCCGGCGTTGGTGGTCAGCAGGATCAAGGTGTTCTTGAAGTCGATCACCCGGCCCTCGCCGTCCTCCATCCAGCCTTTGTCGAACATTTGGTAGAACAACTCGTGTACGTCCGGGTGAGCCTTCTCCACTTCGTCGAGCAACACCACGCTGTAGGGCTTGCGCCGTACCGCTTCGGTCAACACACCGCCCTCGCCGTAACCGATGTAACCCGGCGGCGCGCCTTTGAGCGTCGATACGGTGTGCGCTTCCTGGTACTCGCTCATGTTGATGGTGATGACGTTCTGCTCACCGCCGTACAAGGCCTCGGCCAGGGCCAGCGCGGTTTCTGTCTTGCCGACACCCGAGGTGCCGGCGAGCATGAACACGCCCACTGGTTTGCCGGGGTTGTCGAGACCGGCGCGGGAGGTCTGGATGCGCCGGGCGATCATCTCCAGCGCGTGGTTCTGGCCGATGATGCGCTGGGACAGGCGCTCGGCCAGTTTCAGCACGTTTTCGATTTCATTCTTGACCATGCGGCCCACTGGAATTCCGGTCCAGTCCTGCACCACCGCAGCGACGGCTTGTTCGTCGACGGTCAGCAGCACCAGCGGGCTTTCACCTTGTTGCTCGGCTAATTGGTCCTGCAACTGGCGCAGTTCAACCAGGTGCGTGTCGCGTTCTTCGGTCGCGTCGATGTCGCGTAACTGGCTGCGCAGGCGTAGGATCTGCTCGACCAGCGCCATCTCGGCGTCCCAACGACTGTCGAGGCCATCCAGGCGCACACGCTCATCAACCAGCAACGCCTCGACGGCGGCATGACGGGTCGCGGTGGCGAGGCCGATCGCGGTTTCGCGTTCGATGATGCCCAGCTCGGTTTCCAGGGATTCGATGCGGCGGCGGCAGTCATCGACTTGTGCCGGAGTGGCGTGCAGGCTGATCGCCACGCGCGCACAGGCAGTGTCGATCAGGCTCACCGCTTTGTCCGGCAACTGGCGCGCCGGGATGTAGCGGTTGGACAGGCGCACCGCGGCCTCCAGTGCCGAATCCAGCACCTGCACGTTGTGGTGCTGCTGCATGGTCTCGGCTATCGCGCGCAACATCAGCAAGGCGCGGGCTTCATCCGGCTCATCGACCTGCACGGTCTGGAAGCGCCGGGTCAGCGCCGGGTCTTTCTCGATGTGCTTTTTGTACTCGGCGAAGGTGGTGGCGCCGACAGTGCGCAAAGTGCCACGGGCCAGCGCCGGTTTCAGCAGGTTTGCCGCGTCACCGGTGCCCGCCGCACCTCCGGCACCGACCAGGGTGTGGGTTTCATCGATAAAGAGCACCACCGGTTTGCTGCTGGCCTGAACCTCATCGATGACATTGCGCAGACGCTGTTCGAACTCGCCTTTCATGCTCGCCCCGGCTTGCAGCAAACCGACGTCGAGGACCAGCAGTTGCACGTCCTTGAGGCTCGGCGGCACGTCACCACGGGCGATGCGCTGAGCGAAGCCTTCGACCACCGCCGTCTTGCCGACGCCGGCCTCGCCGACCAGGATCGGGTTGTTCTGCCGCCGACGCATCAGGATGTCGATCAGTTGGCGGATCTCGTCGTCGCGGCCGACGATCGGGTCCATCTTGCCACTGCGCGCCTGCTCGGTGAGATCGACGGTAAAGCGCTTGAGCGCTTCCTGGCGACCCACGGCGGCGGGTGCCGTGGCGCCAATCGCTTCGCCGGGCGAACCAGCCTGAAAACCGTCGCTGGCCTGCATTTGCGCTTCCGGCGAGCTGTCGAGCAGTTCGGCGAAGCGCTCGCCGAGGTCTTCAACCTTGATTCGCGCAAACACCGGCGATACCGCCAGCAAGGCGTTGCGCAGGGTCTGGGTTTTCAGCAGGCCGATGATCAAGTGCCCGGAACGGACCTGCGATTCGCCGAACATCAAAGTGCCGTAGACCCAGGCGCGTTCCACCGCTTCCTCCACCTGCGACGACAGGTCGGAAATCGAGGTCGAGCCTCGCGGCAGGCGATCCAGCGCCGCCGTCAGATCACGGGTGAGCACCGCCGGGTCAATGTCGTAATGACCGATGATCCGCAGCAGGTCCGAGTCGGTCAGTTGCAGCAATTGGTGCAGCCAGTGCACCAGCTCGACGTAGGGGTTGCCGCGCAACTTGCAGAACACGGTGCTGCTTTCGATGGCCCGGTAGCACAGCGGGTTGAGCTTGCCGAACAGGGCAACGCGACTGATATCAGCCATGGTCTGGTCCTCGTGATGAAGTGGGTGCGGGTGCCGCGAGACGGCGTGGGCTGACCACCAATTGGCGGTCGTCCCGGTCAGGTGTTGTGCTGCTCAGCCAGGTGCTCCAGCCCAGGCGCGCATCGTGTCCGAGGCGCAAACCCGGCACCTGTTCCTTGCGCAGGATCAGGTTGACGTCCCATTCCAGGGTCAGCCCGGCGTACTGCCGCACCCAGGCTTCGAGCCGCTGCATGCCGGGCTCACCGGGCAGCAGGCCGTGGGCCTGCACCAAGTCCAACGGACCGATGACCAAGCGGAATTTGTGCTGAGCGTTCCAGACTTTCTTGCCCAGCACCGTGGTCATCCCCAGCACCTCGGCATCCGGCCCACTGCGCAAGCGAGCGATGCCATCGGCAGGCAAGGTCATCCAGTGGCCGACGAAGGTCTGCACCTGCACCGGCACCTGGAAGAAATCACTCAACAACGCGCCAAGGCCTTCGGCGTTGCGGTTCTGCGGACTCAGGCGCCCGGCGTGGTGCAACTTGGCAATGTCAGGCGCCGCATCGCGACCGCGCAGCGACGGCATGCCGAGGCCGATCAGTGAGGCGACGTAACCGGCAAAACGATCGTCCTGCGGGCGGTCCAGGCTGACCGCTGGCTGCGCGCTGGCCCAGGCGCGGTAAAACAGGCTGATCATGCGGTGGTGAAAGATGTCGCAGAAGCGCGCCAGCGTCGGGTCATTGAGGTTGCGCTGGCGATCGCGGATGTATTCGGTCAGATGCACCGGCAACGGCCCGTTGGCGCCGAGCATGCCGAACAGGTTGACCAGCAACCGAGGTGCTTGCTCGGTATCGCCCCGTTGCAGGCCGGCCAGCATGGCCGGCTCGAACGCCAAGGACGGCGGCTGGCCGAAACGCAGCGCTTCGTCGGCCGGGCGGCGGGCCTGGCCGATGCGCGGCAGATCGCCGTAGGCGCATTCGAGCTGGCGCAGTGCGCCGTGAAAGTCGAACGCAGCCGGCTGCTGTTCCAGGCGCTCAAGCAGCGCTAGAGGATCTCGCATCGTCCCACCCGCGTCGGCCATTGCATGATCAGTCCACGGGTTTCGCTTTTGATCAGCGTTTCGGTGAACGAATTGAGTGACACGTATTTGGCGAAGAACTGTTCCAGCACCGAGCCCAGCACAAACACGCCACAGCCTTCGAAGGCGCTTTCGTCGAACAGCACGCTGATCTGCAAGCCCCGGCCATAGGTGATCGGCCCCGGCAGCGGCAGGCGCCGGACGATGGTCTCGGCGGTGACCGAACGCAGGCCCTCGATCTGTTTGTGCGCTGGCGTGTCTTCGCTGCCGCAGTACAGTCGCAGCATCTCGCGCAGGGCGCTCGCGCCCTCCTCCGGGTTCTGGTCGAGCAGCGACAAGTAGTTAAGCGACAGGTGACTGACCAGACGCCAGGCCGTTTCGCCTTCGGCATGGGACGGTGCCGGCACGGTGGGCCCGACGAGACAGCGGGCAGCACGGATCGGTGCACCGGACTCAACCGTGAAATCGGTCTTGCCACTGCCCACCGGCATGCTCAGCACCAGGTCGCGGTTGGTGCACAGGGTGTCGATGCCCAATTGACGCAGGCCCGTGCTGTACGGCGCTTCCCTGGCATCCACCAACGACAGGAACAGTTCGCTGCCCATGTAGCTGGAGCGCGGCCCTTGCCGACGTTGCTGATCGGACAGCCGACGGCTTTCGCGACGCACCTGGTAATAGGCGTTGCGCGGTGTGGTGCCTTGCAGATCGTTGCTGCGATAGAACGAGGCAAACGTCTGCTCCGGCTCTGCGCCGCTGCCATAGCCCGTCACGCCCTGGATCTGGTAGATCTCGTAATCCATCGGCCGGGTGCGGTCCGGGACGACGTGGTAATCCGATTGCAAATCGCTGAGGTGCACGCGGTCGGCGCGCTTGTGAAACAGGTTGATCGCCGGGGTGCAATGCAGGGCGAAATGCGCAGCGCTGACCACTTGTTCAAACGAGGGGTCGAAACTGCGAAACAGTACGGTGATGTCAATCTGCGCGCTGTCGCAGCGGCTGACGGCGTCCGCCAACCCACCGATTTCGGCGAACAGAAAGCGTTGCGGCAAGGCGAAATATTCCTGCAGCAGACGATAGCCCTGAAAGGTTCGCGGGCCGACCGGCAACAGTGCTTCCCCGTCACTGTGCCCCAAGGCACGAATCGATGATTTGGGCAGGATTTCATGCCAGCGGTTGGCGTCCTGCACCGGCGCCACCAGGATGCCGACGGCCTGACTCAGCAGATGTTCGAGCAGGCGTCCCGGCAGGGCTTCGCCACCGCGCAAGTGCAGCGGCAAAGCATCGAGGCCTGTTTCGTTGAACATCAGTCCCGCGCCGACCCGCAACCGCAGGCGCAGACCGGCCTTGACCGGACCCAGGCGCGACAGGTCGACGCCGCCGACCTGGCCAGAACAGGCGAAATAGCGCGCCTCGGCAATCTCGATCGGCCACAGCGTGACGTCATGAGCGGTGCGCCATTGGCAGGCGGTCTGGTCGCCCTTGCCAAGCTGACCGTTCAAGGCACTGCCGCGCGGCACGGTGAAGCCTTGGGCGAGGTTGCCCTCTTCGGTGTCGGCTTGCAGTTGCACCACCGCCATCGAGGGCGTAGGTGCGAGGTAATGGGGATACACCAGCTCCAGCAAGTGGTTGGTGAAACGCGGGAATTGCGCATCGATTTTCAGCTGTACGCGAGCCGCTAGAAAACTGAAGCTTTCCAACAGACGTTCGACATAAGGGTCGGCGCAGGCATAGGTTTCCAGCCCCAGCCGCCCGGCCACCTTCGGATAATCGCGGGCGAATTCGCCGCCCATTTCCCGCAGGTGCTGGAGTTCGCGTTCGTAGTAGCGCAGCAGTCGGGCGTTCATGAGGCCAGGCCTGCTTCAAGGTCGAACACCCGCACGTCGCCGGCTTCGAGGTCCAGTTCAGTTTTGAGGTAGAGACGTTCCGGCAAGGGTTGGCCCCAGAGCTGCCCGTGGATTTCGAAGGCGACGTGGTTGTGGCTGGCGTGGGCGTCGGCGGACAGCACCGGCACCACCTGCACGCTGTCGCGCAAAATCCGTGGTTCGAAAGTCCAGATGGCCTGGCGAATGCGTCGGCCCAGTTCACCGCGATCAAGACCGGTCGCGGTGCGCCCGGAAAGGTCCGGCAAACCGAAATTAAGCACCGATTGCGCCGTCAGCGGATAGGCATCAAGTGGCTGCACGCTGCCCAGGCTAGTGCTGTTAAGCAGCCAGCCGAGGTCGCGCAGCACCGCTTTGCGCAAACCGCGCATCGACAGCACACGCTTGTCGCGCGCCTCCTGGCGTTCGTGCGTGGCGTCGTCGCTGAGGCGATCAAGCAACGACGGCTGCAGGCGCACTTTGCTGGTCAACTCAGCCATGAACGAGGTTCCGCGCAGTGAAAAATTGGATCGGGCTCATCGACACACCTTCGAAAGAATCAGAAGACCGACGCCGTAGCGTCGGCCTGCACGAGTGCAGCGCAAGACGCGCGTCAGATTTTCGCGTTGGCTTCCAGGTCCCATTTCTTCGGAGTGCCAGTTTTGACGGTGTCACCGGTGAAGGAGTCGTACTGGTAGCTGATCTTGGTGAAGTTGATGGTGAAGGTTTCGCTCGGGCGCTCGCCGCTGCTGCTGGCGGAGTAGGAACTGACGATTGCTTCTTCCAGTTCGAGCTTGAGGAACACCTGTTCTTTCTTCTCGGCGCCACCGGTCTGGATGAAGTGGATTTCCGCGATACCCAGGCTCTTGCCGCACACCGCTTCCATGAACAGGTCCGAGGACGCCAGGTCAGTGGACTTGGTCAAAGTGATTTCCGAGAACGACGGGTTGCTGGTGTCGCGGTCGGCACCGCCACCACTGGTGGAAATGGCCCGGCCTACGCCCATCTGGATCGCGTCGACGGTGATCCAGTCGGTGTGCGCCGATACCGTCGAAGTGCCTTTGATTTGTTTGCCTTTGAAATTGAGCAGGATCATGTTCAGTACCTTTTAGACGTGAGTGTTTTGGGATGTAACGGTTTGAAATCACAGGCAGGATCGACCGTGAGGGACGCTCCGTTGCCTCAGTTTTTGGTGGACGGCAACTTGGAAACCAGGCGCAACGAAACCGTCAAGCCTTCGAGCTGGTAATGCGGCCGCAGGTAGAACCGAGAGTTGTAGTAACCGGGGTTGCCCTCGACTTCCTCGACCACCACTTCGGCGCCTGCCAACGGCTTGCGCGCCTTGTCCGATTCGGTGGCAGTTGCAGGGTTGTGTTCGACGTAGCGACCGATCCAGTTGTTGAGCCAGATCTGCATGTCGGAGCGTTCCTTGAACGAGCCGATCTTGTCGCGCACGATGCACTTGAGGTAATGCGCGAAGCGGCATGTGGCGAACAGGTACGGCAGGCGCGCGGCCAGGTTGGCGTTGGCGGTGGCGTCCGGATCGTCGTATTCGGCTGGCTTGTGCATCGACTGCGCGCCGATGAACGCGGCGAGATTGCTGTTCTTCTTGTGCACCAGTGGCATGAAACCGTTCTTCGCCAATTCCGCTTCCCGGCGGTCGCTGATGGCAATTTCGGTCGGGCACGTCATGTCGACGCCGCCGTCATCGGTAGGGAACGTGTGTACCGGTAAATCTTCCACTGCCCCGCCGGACTCGATGCCACGGATCTGCGAGCACCAGCCATACCGCTTGAAGGAGCGGTTGATGTTCACTGCCATCGCGTAAGCGGCGTTGGCCCAGGTGAAATCCTTGCTGCCGGGTGAATCGGTGGTTTCTTCGAAATCGAAATCTTCCACCGGGTTGGTCTTGGCGCCGTACGGCGCGCGGGACAGGAAACGCGGCATCGCCAGGCCCACGTAGCGAGAGTCCTCGGATGCGCGAAATGCTCGCCAGGCCGCGTGCTCCGGGGTTTGGAAAATTTTGGTCAGGTCCCGTGGGTTGGCCAGTTCCTGCCAGGATTCCATCAGCATCACACTCGGATCCGCCGCCGCGATCAACGGGCAGTGCGCCGCTGCGCTGACCTTGGCCATTTGCGTCAGCAAATCGACATCCGGCGCGCTGTTGCTGAAGTAGTAATCCGCCACGAACGCGCCGTACGGCTCACCGCCGAACTGGCCGTATTCTTCTTCGTAAAGCTTCTTGAACAGCGGGCTCTGGTCCCAGGCCACTCCCTTGAATTTACGCAAGGTCTTGTGCACTTCGGACTTGGAGATGTTCATCACACGAATCTTCAGGGTCTCGTCGGATTCGGTATTGCTGACCAGGTAATGCAGACCACGCCAGGCACTCTCCACCGACTGGAATTGCTCGTGGTGGAGAATGTGGTTGATCTGCTGGGTCAATTTGCGATCGAGTTCGGCGATCAGGCCTTCGATGGTCCCCAGCACATCGCCGGACACCAGATGGGTGTCTTGCAACGCCTGTTCGGCCAGGGTGCGCACCGCATGTTCCACGGCGTCCTTGGCTTTGTCGGTCTTGGGCTTGAACTCTTTTTGCAGCAGGCTGGCAAAGTCGGCGACCGCGAGATCGGGGGTCGCAACCGTTTGCGTCAACGCTTGAGATTCGCTGGTAGACATGGCTACTCCTTGAATTCGGGCAAAGCTTCCACCTGCCGGGGCCAAACAGGCCCAGCCGGGGGAGGGTTTATTAGGGTGTTGCCGGGCGTTCTAGCGGGTGTGTTATTCCGGCTCGGTTTCCGGCGCCGGGGCCGGGGCCGGGGCCGAGTTCAGTGCCTGCATCAAGGCCGGTTCGCTCAATAGCCGGGCGAGCAGTTCTTCAGCGCCGGTCTTCCCGTCCATGTAGGTGAGCAGATTCGACAGCTGGCTGCGGGCAGTGAGCAGCGCACTGAGCGAAGGCACCTTGCGGGCGATGGCCGCCGGGCTGAAGTCGTCGAGGTTTTCGAAGGTGATGTCCACCGGCAAGTTGCCCTGTCCGGTCAGCGTGTTGGGTACTTGCAGCTCGACCCGTGGCTTCATCGACTTGAGGCATTCGTCGAAGTTATCGACGTCGACTTCCAGGAACTTGCGCTCGGCCACCGGCGGCAGCGGCTCGGACGGCTTGCCCGAGAGGTCAGAGAACACGCCCATCACGAAGGGCAACGACACGCTCTTTTCAGCGCCGTAGCTTTCCACGTCGTATTCGATCTGGACGCGGGGGGCACGGTTGCGTGCTATGAATTTTTGACTGCTTTCTGCCATGGGAACCTCCGTTGAGTGTTTAACGCAAAGGCGCAGGGAAACGCGCGTGGGTCGATCGGTCACGTCAGCTTTCGTCGCGCAGGCCACTGACCAGTTTCAATTGCGCCAGACCTTCCGGCGCCAGGTCCTGCAACAGTTCGATGAAACTCTTGTCCACCAGATTGCGCGCACGCTGCAACAACAGCGGCACGGGGCTGGCGGGCTCATGGGTGGCGAAATAGGTGCACATCTTGTCAATCATCAGTCGCACATCTTCGCGGCTGTTGATGTCGCCACGGGGAGCTGGTGCGATGGGGGCGCCCGCTACCGGGGCGATACCAGGCTCTACGCCCTCCTCGACTGCGGGTTGTTCCGGCAAATAACGTTTGACCCTGTCAACGGCGCGTTTCAACAAGGTCGGCAAGGCGCTGAGATCGATGGCCTGGGCAACGCCGACTTTTTCGGTCAGCAACTGTTCGATACGGCGACTGCGAGCCAAGGCGTCATCCAGCGCCACAGCGGTTTCGGCCAGGACCTCTGGGCCGACGTCCTGAAAGGCTCCTTCAATGGCCGCCAGTGTCGGCACATCGGTGTCGGCCGGGCTGGCCAGGTCGCCGCTAGCGAGGTCGATATCGCGCACACTGAAGTTACCCAGCGCAGCGCTTCTAATCAGCGGCGACATGCGCAGGTCATGCAGAAGGCCTTGGTCATCACAGAGTCCGGCAAGGACGTTGACCCGCAATTGAGGATCGTGGTCGTCATCGGCCTCGAGTTGCGGATGGACCTGTTGCCAGTGCTGTTCGAGCAGGGTTTCGACCAGCGACAGTCCCGCGGCCAGGCCGCTGATGCCGCTGAGATTGAGTTCGGCGCGAGTCAGGTAGAGCGCAATGCGCAGGTCGCGAGTGCGTTGTGCCAACGACAAGGCCAAAGCCTTGACCGTGATCCAGTTCGGCGGCGTCGCGCAGGTCAGGGTGCTGCCGTATTCGACTTCTGGCTTGCCCAACGCCTGCTGTTCAAGCGCGAGGAATTCAGGATCGTATTCGACACTGATGCCGCACGGTGCACCGTCGTTCAAAGGTTTCGCCAGCCCTGCAAAATCGTCCATCGAAATACCCCTGCGTCGTCTGTTTCTGCTTGGGGTATAACAACCAATCGTCAGGCTTTATTCCGTTGGCACGGAAAAAACTTTCAGAAAACGCTTCAGAGGGGTTCGTAGGCTTGGAAATGCGCCGCAGCGGACGGCTTGGAATGATCGCTCTGGGGCGATCGGGATTCACGCAGGCGACGATTGCGTGATTCGGCGTACGCTGCGGCCCGGGCCAACAGCAGCGGGTCGTCTGAGGGTTCGATGCCTGCCGGCAGCACCAACGGATTGAAATCGATGTCGCGGCAGGGACCGTCCACCTGGGATTGGTGGGTGTCGATCACCAGCACGCCGGCATCAATGCGCCGGCGCTCGGCGGGCCACAGTCGGGTGGCGTCGGCGCTAGGGTCGCCGGGCTCGGCCAGGGTGATGATCAGGTGCCAGCGCACCGGTGCCTGTTCCAGGCGTGAGGCCAGGGAATACGACAACTTGTCCGGGTCACTGCTGCTGGCTGAGCCGTCAAACTGCGGCGCATAGGGCGTTTCCGGCTCCATGCTCCAGCGCACGGTGTTCGTCTGCCCCTGCTCATCGACGAAGCGGAACGCGTTGACGCTGTAATAGGTGCCGTTGTCGTAGCCGGAGGACGGCGGGTGTTTATCCAGCCATTCACGAAACGCTTGGGTTTCCGGGTGTTGGTCGCGGAAGGCCTGGACGCGCATCGGGTCAGTGCGGCCAGTGTTTTTGTCCGGTACCGATGCACTCAATTGCTCGAACAGCGCCTCAGGGGTGTTCACCGGAAACACCGGAATCGAATTCATGGAGGTTTTCCAGGCTCGACCGTCACTGCTCATTTGCAACGCCAGGCTACGCAGGTTACCGCGCGCATCATTGATTGCCGGGTCGCCGCCGATGATCGACAGACGACCGATCACCGGGTAGGTGCCTGGTTTGAAAAAGGAGGCTTTGGAATAGGTGGCCGCGTTACCGTTACTTTCAAACTGGCCGCTGACGCACATGCCTTTGGCATGATTGCGGCGAAAGCCCGGATGCGGGCCAGAAACAGCTTCGAACTCGTCGACCATCTGCCTGGCGCTTGGGGAGGTAGGGAGCAGCCCCGTCGGCCAATCGGGATCCACGACGGCGGCGCCACAGCAGACCAGTACAATGACAGATGCCACTACAGTGGCAGCAATACGCATGATTTTATTGTCAGTCATCGAAACGTCCAGGAGTCCGGCATCATGGGCGATGCCGCCTCCTGCGGTCTTACTCGCGCGTATCAGCTATCCATAGCGGAGCAGGCCGGGCAGCGAACAGTTGGCCTGCGCTGCGGTCCGCTACCAAGCGAGCGATGGCGTTGAGATCAACCCCTTCCGGCTCGCCTATCAGGGCGTAGCCGAGTTCAGACTGTCGCCAGACAACAACGTTCATTTCTGCAACACGCATCTGAGCAGGTGACTGATCGGGCTTGGGCTCTTTCATCATGCAGAGCGCAATCGGCGCGCCATTGGCCGGCAAATAAACCAATTGCACCAGCGCTTTTTTATTGAAGCGCAGGCGCTGTACACCTTTGAACGTCAAGCCAGCGGAACTGAGATCGGGAATACGCAGAGCCAAGCCATCGACTTGACGAATGTCGCTGACCGTTTTGGCCACGACGCTGGCGTCAGGCGTAACCAGATTGACGGTATCGCGGGTATACAACTGCTGGTACGACGCGGCTTGTTGGACCCACGGCGACACCTGGTTTTGCGCCATGACCGGTGCCTGCACCAGACTGTCGGTACGCGCGGCATTACCGAGGAAACCGGCCTGCAGCACCAGGCCATAACAGGTGGCCCCAGTGGCGAACGCAACAGCCAGCCAACCGAGGCGCGGCTGACCGAATAGCCGATTGAACAGGCCGGTGACTGACTGCGAGGTTTGTCGGGAGGGCTGCGCGACAGGGTGTGGTGGAAGCGGTTGCTTCGACAGCGCTTCAATCTTTTGCACCAGGCTCTCAGGCACCGCCGGAATGGCCTGACGGGCAAAAGCTTCGGGGTACGGCAGCGATGAAGCCATCAAGCGAAGCACGCTCTCGGCGACTACTGGAGAATCCTCCATGAGTTGCTCGATTTCCTGGCACTGCTTCGGCGACAACTCACCGTCAACATAAGCCAGAAGCAAGGCGTCATCCACTACCATGATGGTCACTTATCATCTCCATTATTCATTACGCGTATCTTTTTCAGCCTCGTGAGTCGAACATCCGTTCACTCATAACGCAGCTAGCCACTATATTGGCATCAGTTTGCGCAGCCCAACAGCAGTAAACGCTGTAAAGGCTCTCAAATCAAACGTTGTCTAAAGCGCAGTATAAATGTTTTGTGTACCGGCGTATGTGGATAGGTTTTTGTCTTTGAGGATGGCACAATCCCGCCACTGTATCGATTAAGTAACAAACCGGTACCCCCAGTGCCAATGGAAAAACATGGCCCTGTACGGCCCGTTGACGAGTATTCACGCTCACCCACTCCATCTCAGGCACCACGATATAAAAAAGAGGAAATATGTCGATCACCGGTGCAGATTTACCGGCACTCCTCCCAGAGCTATTGCCGCGATTATGGACGTTCGCTCTGCGAATTACCGGCGACAAACATGACGCCGAAGATCTGGTTCAGCTCGCCTGCGTCCGGGCCCTGGAGCGTGCCCATCAGCTCCAGCCAGACAGTTCGGTGCTGAGCTGGATGTTTTCGATCGTCCACTCGACCTGGATCAACGAAATGCGCTCGCGCAATATACGCGGCCGCTCGCGCTCCAGCTGGGACGAAAACATCCTGGACACGGTCAGCGACCCCGAAGCCTCAACGCCCGAATCCGATATGATGCACCACCAGATCCTCACCGCCGTTAACAGCCTTCCCGAAGCCCAACGCGAAGTGATGCTGCTGGTTGGCGTCGAACAGTTCAGCTACAAGGAAGCGGCAGAAATTCTCGATGTGCCAATGGGCACAGTGATGAGTCGCTTGTCCCGCGCGCGACAAGCGATCGGCGCTCTGTTCAACCCGGTCGACAAGAAACCCCTGCCCCGCCCTCGCCATGAATCAGATACCTCTCGCTAAGCATCGTGCCGTCGCCGGTTACATCGACATCGATGCTGCCTCCCTTCTCACTCAGGCCACCTAACACTATCGACCGGCCTTTACCTGATCGACAATCGCTCGATCTACAAACGAACGGCCCTAGTTAGAAAACACCTGAAAGTGGGTTTCTATTCCATAGCAATTTCCCATAGAAACTCACAAAATTTTTGTGTTGCCGCACCGATCTTACTTTCCTACTCTGCCCAACCATCAGGCATGGCCAACGTCCTGTACATCGGACGCTTACCCAAGCGTGCAGCAGGTTTACACCAAAAAAATGTGCAACAACTCTCAAGGAAAGCATCCCATGAAACGCTCACTGTGCTTTGGTATGTATGGCGCCCTCGCACTCGGTACCGCTCACGCGTCCTCCCTCGAAGTCTCTATGAATCTGGTGAGCGCCGACGGTGCGCCGCAAGCGATCGGTTCTATCAAGATCGATGAAACGGCCTATGGCCTGATCTTTACGCCTAAGCTGCAATCGCTGCCGGCCGGCGTCCACGGGTTTCATGTGCACGAAAACGGCAGTTGCGAGCCCGGTGTGAAGGATGACGTGAAAGTCGCCGCGCTCGCCGCCGGAGGCCACTTCGATCCACAGAAAACCGGCAAGCACCTGGGGCCTTACGCCGATGGTCATCTGGGCGATCTGCCGGCGGTCTACGTGACCCACGACGGCGTCGCCAACTACCCCGCGCTCGCGCCGCGCTTTAAGACCCTTTCGCAGATCAGGGGCCATGCACTGATGATCCATGCCGGTGGCGACAACCATTCCGACATGCCAAAACCACTAGGTGGCGGCGGTGAGCGCATGGCGTGCGGAGTCATCTGACCCCCTCCCCGAACCGATACGTCACTTAATTTGAATGGCGCTTCATCCGCCATTACAAACATCGTCAGTTCCAAGAATGCGGTATTACCGACGAAGGCGCTCCTTGCGCCCGGTATCGCGCCGGCGAATTTTTCCTTCCAGTGTGCAGGAATAAAATCAGTTCCTCAAATGTTCTATTGCAGCGACAGGATTCTTAAGTGCGCAAAAATCGACACGGCACAACTACCGTTGCAAACCAAATTGGAGGATTTGAACTTGAAAAAAGGCGCAAAGATTGCCAGGAAAGCCGTAGATGTCTGGATAAATCAACGGGGGAGTTCATACGATTCCTTCAGTTCAAAAATGTGTTGGGACGCCGTAATCGAATGCGCGAACGTGGCGGGTGCAATCAATCCTGCTGAACAAGCCAGAATGAAAAGGAGCATCGCCGGCACCCGATTCGATCACTTCGTCCCGTTCCATGCGCCCATCGTCAATCAACTAAATAATCTTCTTGAAGTGCCTCCTGGAAGCATTTTGGGGTTTTTCCGCATTCATGACAGCGATTTGCAATTGATCCACGCCATGATCTTTGTGGGCAATCATCATGGCTCCGCTTATATGGCAGCCGGCAACAAAAATGACTGCATAGGGATCGGCCACTCTGTCGGCTGGGAAGTATTGGACCTGCAGCTCTTGAACTGGGGAGGGCCCTTTTCATTTGAGTTCAACGGCCGCCCCATTCAGATACGTTACCGAGACATGGATGGGATAAACCTCAAGAGCCCCATCTATGGCGGTTAACGAACGGTCACTGTTATCACACCTAACCTGGCATACTCGGAGTAAGGCATGAGCAACTCTTTGATTACTGCGATCGTGTATATCTGGTACCCCGACGATGGAAACATTGGGCACGCGGCCATGTACATAGGCAACCCGGTGTTTGGCAGATTCGCCGAGCAAGCCTACGACAGCTTTCGCAATGATGGTGATCGCGCTAGAAACAAGGAGTTCATTGAGTTATATAACGTTAATTACATTAGTTGGTGGCCGGATGGTGGAGGCACACCGATTAACAAACTGAAGCAGGGTCGAAAGTTTTTTTTGGAAGAAGATGTCAAGGCTGAAGGCGCAAAGCCGCATGTGGTTTACATCCTGCACGGACTCAACTTGCAGGCGATGCGCTCGGCATGGCTGAAAATCCGCAGTAAGCCGGATGCGCATTATCAGATGTTGCGCAAGAGTTGCGCGACCGTGGTGCTTCGTGTCCTGAAGGCTGGAGGGGCGCTCGAAAAGCTTTCATTGGCCAAGCGAGCCTGGTTCTCAAATAACCTCTATGTCTCGCCCAAGAACATTGCCCAAATTTGCACTGAACTGAGGGACGTTGGGCTTGCAAAGAAAGTGAAGGATAAAAACTGTCCTGAAAAAGGCTCATTCAGCTTCGGGCTTCGGTAGGCAATCTCAATCCAGTTCCCACTCAATCTAGTAGTGTGGTGTCTATGCTCAACGTCGCATTAGAAGTCCCTACCACATTCACTTACCTCGCTATAACTGAGCGGATTGGGAGGGGCCGACGGTGTAGGGCCAGGCACCGGGCACCGAGCAACGCGCGCCGCCTGCAGCATGCGTCACAGCGTCAGGTCGGCAGCGCCGGGATGCTCTCGACTTTCTAGCCGTGGCCTAATTTCCGCGGACACCTCGATTTTGGGAATACATCTGTTGAGCAGTTCTTCAAAACCGGCGAACGTAAACCTCGCCATAGCTTCAAAATGAGACTTGAAGATGATCGAAGACCGAGGACCAATCGCCCCTAAGGGCTTGATGATTCTCATCAGGTATAGGCTCTGCTAGCTGTATCATTCGGTAGTTCAAGGGTTCGCCAACCCTAGCAGGGGCAAACCCGCGCGCAGGCGATTGATATTGGCCGCAACGCCTGCTGCGATATCTTTGAGCGAGTCGAGTGTGATGCCAGCAATATGGGGTGTTGCGACTACGTTATTCATTTGCAAAAGCGGATGCTGAGTATCTATGGGTTCCCGCCAATAAACATCTATCCCTGCCCCCCCCAAGTGCCCCGAATGAAGTGCTTCGATTAACGCAGCTTCCTCAACGAGACCTCCACGCGCCACGTTGATAAGCAATGCTCCAGAGGGGAGATAGGAAATTTCATCGGCACCAATGCTATTGCGGGTTTCGGGAGTAAGGCGGGCGCAGATGACCAATATGTCAGCCTGTTTTAGACAGGCCGCTTTTTCGTCGAGCGAGTAACATTCATCCAAGCCAAATTCTGCCATCTTTGTAGCACTGAACTGTCGCGTCAGGCCGATCAAGTTGACATCAAAAGATTTGAGGCGCCGAGCCAGCGGCAATGCAATTGCTCCTAAGCCGTAAAGGCAAACTGTACGTCCTGCCAACATCTCCCCTGATGGCGCCCCTAATACACCGTTGCGCACATTAAGTTGAGCTTGTGTCAGATTTCGAAGCAACGCCAATATCAAAAGCACCGCATGTTCCGCAACGGAGTCTGCGTTGCCTCCATTGGCCGGGACGTTAGCCACTGGAATCCCTAACTCATCTGCAGCAAGAACGTCAACGCCTTCCAGACCGACCCCCCATTACTGCACAAGGCGGCAGCGGCTTGTCTCAAGCAGGCGAGAATCGACACCGTGCATTTTTGGAATCAATACATCTATGTTGTCGGGAAGCGTCTTTAGATCCTCTCCTGACCACACAATCACTTCATCACCGGCATCGGCTGGCAACGCTTGCCGAAGTGCCTCTGCAGTATCGGGAAAAGTCTCGCCACAGAACACAATACGCATATTATCTCTCTGAACCAGTAAGTATGGTTGATAAGTCAGTAGCTATTAGAGGTCTGTATTCCAGCGTCTACGCTATCGACTGTCTATTGTTCTTTGTGATGATAAGGTGGTGCTGTATGTGGTGTGCCACGCAGACGGATAATGATTTTCGAACTTGAATTTATTTCAATCGGCGCGAAGGAACCGGGCACGGTACCCGCAAGATCGACGTCTGTAGAGCCAGCGTATTCGCGACCGGCTCAAATCCTGATGATTATCGAAACAGGTTCACTTTGGCTAGATTGATGAGCTGTTTGGCCGGCCATCAAGGACAGCTTTCAGCATGAAAAGCCCGAAACCTTGCGCTTCGGCAAATGTGGTTTTTGGCGGCATGATCAGTTCTTGTCTTTCGCTGACAACGTCCACCACCACGGGGCCCGGATGACGAAACGCTTCCTCCAATGCACCGGCCAAATCCGAACTTTTTTCAACCCGGATGCCCTTGAAACCGATTGCTTGTGCCATTGCGGCATAGTTCGGGTTCTCCAGTTCACAACCGACGTCCAAGAAACCGTGGGCTTTCATCTCCATTTCCACAAACTCCAACGTGCCGTTGTTAAGCACGATGATTTTCACCGGCAGTTTCATCTGCCTCAATGTCAGGACATCGCCCATCATCATTGCAAAGCCACCATCGCCAGACATGGAGACGACTTGACGACCAATGAACGCGCACTGCGCACCGATAGCCTGCAGCATTGCATTGGCCATAGAGCAGTGGTTGAACGAACCGATGAGGCGGCGTTTGTCGTTCATTTTCAAATAGCGTGCAGCCAAAGCAGTTGGAGTGCCGACATCACAGGTAAAAATGGCATCTTCAGACGCTAGTTCACTGACCAGGCGGGTCACGTACTGCGGGTGAATCATCGTGCCGTCTGAGCCTTCTTCCGCCAGCGCGTCCAGGTCTGCGCGAGTTTCCCTGTAGTGCTTCAGAGCAGCATCAAGATGACCGCGGTCATTGTGCTCCACTAGCAGAGGAAGCAGTACCTCGAGTGTTGGTTTCACCTGGCCAACCAAACCCATGTCTAAGCTGCAGCGGTTACCAAGTGCTTCAGCGCGAATATCAACCTGGAAAATGCGCGCGTCTCTTGGGTAAAACTGCCGGTAAGGAAAGTCAGCGCCCAGCATCAGTAAAGTAACGCAATCCTTCATAGCGGCGTAGCCTGATGAGAACCCGATTAACCCAGTCATTCCGACATCATAGGGTTGTCGTATTCAATGAATTCCTTGCCACGAAGCGCGTGTAAAACAGGAGCTTTCAGCTTTTGAGCCAAGCTCAAGATGTCCTCCTGCGCGCCCGCGCAACGCGCCCCGCAAAGCAGGGTGATTTTTTTGCCTTTATTCAGCATGAAAGCGAGCCGCTCAAGCTCTTCCTGGTGGGGATGGATGACAGGCTCGCTGGGCACAAGCCAACGCGGGACCGGCAACAGGATAGGCTGCAAAGCGACGTCCCCCGGTAGCACCACTACTGCTACCCCTTTTTTTGAGAACGCCGCACGCATCGCGCGCTCCAACACCTGAGGGAGCTGATCAGGTCGGGAAACCAATTCAACGTAATGGCTGCATCCCTTGAACAGTACTTCCGGGGGCGTCGCCTGGAAGTATTCGATCCCGGCTGCAATCGCCAATACAGTTACACGGCTTCGGTGAGCATCGAAAAGCCCGTTGATGAGGTGAAGGCTACCGGGGCCGCAGCTACCCGCACAAACCGTCAGTTCGCCGGCAAGGTGTGCTTCTGCGCCGGCAGCAAACGCAGCTGCTTCTTCGTTGCGCATATGAACCCAGTCGATGGATTCATCCCGGCGCAGTGCATCCGTAAATCCGTTGAGCGAATCGCCTACGACACCATAGATGCGCTTCACTCCTGCGCCTCGCAAGGCTTCAACGACAAAGTCCTACACTGCTCTGGCTATCTTATAAACTCCTCCAAGTAAAGTTTTTGACTACAGGAACAACCGCAGTTGAAGCCATTGCCGCGCCAAGTTCTGGACAGCCGTTAAGTACCGCATTCGCCATATAGCATCGAATTGCAAGGCTATGTGATTTAGAAGGACGTATTACAGGCCATTTTGATTGGCGACGGCATCGCAGGTGGAATTTAGACCATCGTTGGAATTGTCTTAGGCGAAAGCCACGCACCGTTCTCTTACACATAAGTATCGGTCCGAGTCATCAAATTTGATTACTGATTGACATTCACCAGTTGGACGCTCCCCCTCAGGCTTCGCTTTTTTCAAGTTACGGAATAACAAGATCCTGTGTTGATCACCCCCATCCGGCACTTGGCCAATACCATCGTGTAATCGTCCCGATTTGAATGCTCTGTTCTGATTACTCCTGACTATGATCCAGACCTAAGTGACAGGGACACTGGAAAATGCCAACCCGTTCGTCGATCAGGAGACAGAGATGGTGGCCGGAAGAGCGCTGTATACCGTCAGGGTTCACACCAAAGGGTTTCGCGACGGTGGTTACTCTCGCAGTGATGACGGCTGCTTGAACATCAGGCACTCGCTACCGGGTTTCGATAGCAGCGGGACGAACTCGGAACAGCTTTTTGCAGCTAGTTGGTCTGCCTGTTTCGACGCGGCGCTGGGCCTGGCGGCACTGAAGCAGAAGGTGTCACTACCGGTTGACGTCTCTATCGATGCCGAGGTCGATCTTTGTCTCAGTGGAGAGGCGTACTTTCTATGCGCTCGGTTGACCGTCAGCTTGCCGGGACTGGATCGCGAGGTAGCGCACAAACTGATCTACACCGCCCACCAGACATGCCCTTACTCCAAAGCCGTCCGCGGCAATGTCGAGGTTCAGCTCAGTCTCCTCTGAGCTCAGTGCTAATCATTTTCCCCCTTCAGATACACGCCAAAGAACGTCAGAAGCGCGGAATTTCGGGCCATGGCGGCCGTTATGTCGGGTGCCGCGCGTTTTCCCTGACCAGCACATCTTATGCAGGCTTTTTCAACAACCATAAAAGCAAGGGTCCGATAATGAAAAAATTGACGACAGCAGCCGGCGCGCCGGTGGGCGATAACAACAACTCTCAAACGGCTGGTCCTAGAGGACCCGTGTTATTGCAGGACGTTTGGCTGCTAGAGAAGTTGGCGCACTTTGACCGTGAAGTTATTCCTGAACGCCGGATGCACGCAAAGGGCTCAGGCGCATTCGGCACTTTCACGGTTACTCACGACATCACCCGCTACACAAAAGCAGACTTATTTTCGAGCATTGGTAAGACCACGGATGTATTCGTCCGATTTTCTACCGTGGCTGGCGAACGTGGAGCCGCCGACGCCGAGCGTGACATTCGCGGGTTTGCCATCAAATTTTATACCGGCCAAGGCAACTGGGATCTGGTGGGCAACAACACACCTGTGTTTTTTCTGCGGGATCCGTTGAAGTTTCCAGACCTCAATCACGCAGTCAAACGTGATCCACGTACAAATATGCGTAGTGCCAGAAACAACTGGGATTTCTGGACACTACTGCCCGAGGCGTTGCATCAGGTCACGATCGTTATGAGCGACCGCGGACTACCGCACTCCTATCGACACATGCACGGATTCGGCAGCCATACGTTCAGTTTCATTAGTCCGGCGAACGAACGTTTTTGGGTGAAGTTCACCTGGAAAACCCAACAAGGCATCAAAAACCTGACTGATCAGCAAGCCTGTGAACTGGTCGGCGATGATCGCGAAAGCGCGCAACGGGATTTGTACACCAGCATTGAGGAAGGTCGCTTTCCCCAATGGAAACTCTACGTTCAAATAATGCCAGAAGCGGAAGCTGGGTCTTATCCGATCAATCCTTTCGATTTGACCAAGGTCTGGCCGCATAAAGATCATCCCCTGATCGAAGTCGGTGTCCTTGAGCTCAACCGCAACCCGGACAACTACTTTGTCGACGTCGAACAAGCCGCCTTCAACCCTGCCAACGTCGTGCCTGGCATCAGCTTCTCACCAGACAAAATGCTTCAGGCTCGATTGTTTTCCTATGGCGATGCGCAACGCTATCGCGTGGGCGTAAATCATCATCAGATTCCGGTAAATGCCCCTCGATGCCCAGTCAACAACTATCACCGGGACGGGCAAATGCGTACCGACGCAAATGCCGGAAGCGCCATCGGATATGAGCCCAACAGCCATGAACAATGGGTGGAGCAACCCGACTTCCGTGAGCCGCCTCTATCACTGCAGGGCAGTGCCTGGCACTGGAACCACAGGGAAGACGAAGATTATTTCACGCAACCTGGCGCCCTATTTCGGCTGATGGACACGGCTCAGAGACAGGCGCTGTTCGATAACACTGCGCGATCGATCCACGGAGCTAGTACACAGGCGAAGCAGCGCCACATCAATCACTGCACACAAGCTGATCCGGAATACGGATCAGGCGTCGCCCAGGCAATTGAACAACTAACTTGATCGAGACGCTATCAGCAAGAGCAAAAAGGTTACTCGCGCCATTTGCTCTTGCCCCTCCCGCCAACCCAACATTGAAAATGATTTCAAAGCGATTCAAAAACAGTCCTCCCAAAGGCTCAGCCATCAGAAGCCGTTCCAGGTCACGCGAGGCGGCATGAAGGTCAGAACCTCGTGGCGTAGGATGGCCCCGCTGATTCAAACGCGTTCCAGTTCTTTCAGGTGACCGCGTTACTGGGCTTCAGCACTTACACCTTCATGTAATAGACGGCCGCGCCCCCAATCGCTAAAAACGTCGCTCGTTAGGGGACATGGCGAAATGCTGAGGATCTATGGTGAGTCAGATGGAACACGTTGATCACATTCTGATAGTCGACGACGATCGCGAGATTCGAGAGCTCGTAGGTAATTACCTAAAAAAGAACGGTTTGCGAACCACAGTCGTGGCGGACGGCCGACAGATGCGCTCCTTTCTTGAGTCTTCCACCGTGGACCTCATCGTGATGGATATCATGATGCCGGGGGACGATGGACTGCTCTTATGTCGAGAGCTTCGTTCAGGCAAACATAAAAGCACACCGGTCCTGATGCTGACCGCACGCAACGAAGAAACCGACCGCATCATCGGCCTGGAAATGGGAGCTGATGATTACCTGGTTAAACCCTTCGCAGCCCGTGAGCTGCTTGCACGTATCAATGCCGTACTGCGCCGCACGCGCATGCTGCCACCCAATTTGATTGTCAGCGAGGCTAGTCGTCTGCTTGCGTTTGGTAAGTGGCGGTTAGATACCACGGCGCGTCATTTGCTCGATGGCGAGGGGACTATCGTCACCTTAAGCGGCGCGGAATACCGTTTGCTGAGGGTATTTGTCGATCACCCCCAACGCGTCCTTAGCCGCGATCAATTGCTCAATCTGACCCAGGGGCGCGACGCAGATCTCTTCGATCGCTCCATCGATTTGTTGGTAAGCCGTCTGCGTCAACGCTTGCTGGACGACGCCCGCGACCCAGCCTACGTCAAGACCGTGCGCAGCGAAGGGTATGTTTTCACCTATCCGGTGGAAATTCTGGGAGAGCAGTCATGACGCCGCTGCGTTGGCCAAGAACGTTGGCCTCGCGACTGTCGTTGATCTTTCTCGTTAGCCTTGTAGCAGCTCATGGACTGTCTTTTGGGCTGCAGTTTTATGAGCGATACCAAAGCGCGATGACACTGATGCTGGGAAATCTGGAGCAAGACTTGACGACCACTGTGGCAATGCTTGAGCGCCTGCCCGCTGCTGAACGTCAAGACTGGCTACCGCGCTTTGAGCATCCCAACTATCGCTATCAACTGGACGAGGGCCAACCTGGTACGCCGATGAACATGGCCTCCGCCCCGGCGTCTGTTCGCTCCATGGAAGCGACACTGGGGCAAGATCACGACCTTAGCTTTACTGATATTTCTGACCTGCGTCCGCATTATCAAGCGCACCTACGCCTGAGCGACGGAAGCCCGCTGACGATTGATGTTCGGCCTAAAATATCCCCGCTATCGCCATGGCTACCGTTGCTGTTAATCGTGCAACTGTTGCTACTATTCGGCTGTACCTGGTTTGCGGTACGAACTGCAATACGCCCCCTGACTCGTCTATCAAAGGCAGTCGATACTCTTGATCCGAACGGGGGAGGAACTCGTCTTGATGAGGCAGGCCCTATAGAAGTAGCCTACGCAGCGGTTGCCTTTAATACCTTGCAGGAACGCATCGCGACTCATATAAAAGAGCGAATGCAACTACTGGCTGCCATTTCTCACGATTTGCAGACTCCCATCACGCGCATGAAGCTGCGCGCCGAGTTTATGGAAGACTCCGTAGAGAAGGACAAGCTCTGTAAGGACCTGAGCGAGATGCAGCATCTGGTCCAGGAAGGGGTTGCATACGCGCGCAGCATGGATGGTTCAACTGAAACCAGCCGCCGGCTCGATCTGCATTCGTTCCTCGACAGCCTGGTATTCGACTATCTGGATACTGGAAAAAGTGTGGTTCTGAACTCGGAAATCGGCACCGTTATCGATACACGTCCACATGCACTGCGGCGAGTGCTGGTGAATCTTGTGGACAATGCTCTGAAATTTGGCACAGAGGTCCAAATCAACGTAGAGCCCCAAACGGACAAGAGCTTGTTGATCCAGATCCTGGATCGTGGTCCAGGAATTCCCGAGGACCAATTGCCAGAAGTGATTAAACCGTTCTATCGCGTGGAAAGCTCGCGCAACCGTGACACGGGTGGTACAGGGCTGGGTTTGGCAATTTCGCAACAACTAACGCTAAAACTTCAAGGTTCTTTAATACTGTACAACCGAGAAGGTGGCGGGCTTTGCGCTCAGCTGACCCTACCCTACAGCTTGTCTGACTCTTCGAGGATATCCACATAGCCCGTTTAGGCGAGAGAAACCACATGCGCGTAATTGCAGCGCTGGTTTTGCTTGGCGCAGCCTGCTTGGTGCGGGCAATATCTCCGGATGCCGTTTTTCTATTGCTCAGTACATTTCTGGTCAGTATCGGTATCGCAATTGCTGGTGCTCTCATCGGCGGTTGGATAAAAAGCTCACTTTCCACATTGGTCAGCATTCTTCATGGGTATCTATGCTGCGGGCCTTAGCGTAGGAACAACTATTTTTGCGTTATTCACTGCGCCCATTACTGAGTTCGCTCAAAGCTGGCGGGTGGGTGCCGGGATCTGGAGCTTACTGTGCGTCACAGCTGTAATAAGCTGGTTGTGGATGGCCCGACGGTTCGCAGCTTCCGCACCGACGGTCAACACCGTTGATAACCGGTCGGCCGTAACCGGGATGCCGTGGAGCAATCCGCAAGCGTGGCTCGTAGCGTTGTATTTCGGCTCGAGTCAATTCGTGGTCTATGCCCTCTTCGCCTGGTTAGCACCCGCATCTACCGAAACCGCTCTAACGACCCTGCCCGCCGGAGTGTTGCTTGGGCTGTTTACAGCGGTGTTTGCAATCGCAAGTGTCGGTGCTGGCCTGATCCCTGGAAGGGCCCATGACCGTCGTGGTCTATTGGGCGTCACCACCGTCCTTGCACTCATTGGTACGGCGGGCATGGCGTTTGCTCCAGCAACTTCGCCGATTCTTTAGGTATTACTTGTGGCAACCGGTCTAGGCATGTCCTTCACAGTTGGGATGACGTTGCCACTGGACAACTCCAAAACGCCTGCAGAAGCCGGGGCTTGGACCGTCTTCATGCTTTTCATAGGCTACCTGATTGCAGCGTTGGGCCCCGTCTGCTTCGGCGCGCTGCGTGACTATACCGGAAGCTACGACCTGGCTTATGACATGCTGTTTGCGGTACTTCTTTTTATGCTGTGCCTGACGCCAATTCTGAAGCCGGCGTCCGAAACAGGATTACGGGTGCCGGCGACCTGACATCGCAACGGTTTAATGCCGACGCGTACAGACGAGCCTGAAAAAGGAGACTGGATGTGTCAAAGGTCTCCTGAAGGCAACATCTACGGGGGGATGTACATCATTTGTCCTGGTCACACCCTCGACCAGCGGTAAGATAATCCAGCTCCTTAGACTTGCCAGCCGAGTCTAAATAAGCCAGTCGCGCGTTAACGACACCGCAACCTGATGAAGGTGATTCGCTGTCTGAAGTGACTTTAGCAATGTCCAGGTGATCGCCGTACATGTAGGCGTGCGGAGTTACATTCTCCTGCGCATTTGCTGCGACGGCGCCGAGGCTAACGATGGCAAACAGTGAAGCGATGCTGAGGTTCTTCCAGTTCATGACGACATCTCCAGTTATTGAATGAGTGATCCAGCAAGACAGCTTGTGCTGCTGCGATGGGTCCCATTTAACGCCGTTAAGGTATCCCGTATGTGTCACTAACTACCGCAAATTAAACAGTTCGTATCGGGAAAGCCTCAGATACATGAAATTACGATTTCAGCTCATCCAAACAGGACTATTTAACCGAAGGTAACGCCGGCCTAGTGTTGCGCGAAATGTAGTAAAACCATGCGGATTGTTGACCACCTCTTGACTTAAATGCAGACAAAACACAACTACCTGAAAATGCCTCAGGTAGTCATGCGCATACTTGGGATTTCGTCAGGGCTGCGCTCAGACGAGATTGAGGACAACGTCTATATTTCCGCGAACAGCTTTCGAGTAGGGACATGTCTGATGCGCGGTATCGATCAGGCGCAGGGCTATGTCACGCTCTACACCCGGCAAGCTAATGTTAAGCCGAGCACGCAGGAAATAGGCATCACCTTCCAGGCAAAGATCGACTTCGGCATCAATAGCGACGTCGGCCGGAAGCTCGACGTTAAACTTACGCGCCGCGAGCCCCAGCGCTCCGTCAAAGCATGCTGACCAGCCAGCCGCGAAGAGTTGTTCGGGGTTGGTACCGTTGCCTTTGATACCCGGTAGCGAATGGCTGATATTCAACTTTCCGTCGTCGCTTCGTGAAGTGCCCCCATCGCGAGCACCTGTGGTGTGCACTTTAGCGGTATAGAGGATTGTCTTGGATGTCATATTGAAGCTCCTTATTTTATGGGAAGACGCATGCCAGATGCGTTGGTGAATCAGAGCAGACCCTTGGTAACCTCTCGATTGCACGAAGGTATCGTTCCCCCCCCGAGTCTGCTTGTTGGGTCCGTAATCGCTCGCGGCAACTCTGTAATTTCACTGTCCCGCTAGGTCGGCCGGATTACGATACGTGGGAGCTACGGCGGTAACGGAAAATGCAGGGCTGTCGGCGTGGTTCGTCCGGCAGCGAGGGCGGATAGTTGATCGGATGTCATTTGTTTGAGATGGGCCCTTGTAGGCGTTGGCAAGCAACTCCTACAAGGGATGTTGGTATTTAAGGGACATCATTCAAACCGTCTGGTTATCCACCATCTGACCTTGCGGCGTGCGGCTAGAACCATCGGCAGCTACCAACTGCCCTTGCGGCGTACGGCTCGAACCATCAGCCGCTACCAACTGGCCCTGCGGCGTACGACTCGAACCGTCGGCAGCCACCAACTGCCCCTGCGGCGTACGGCTCGAACCGTCGGCAGCTACCAACTGCCCTTGCGGCGTACGGCTCGAACCGTCGGCAGCTACCAACTGCCCTTGCGGCGTACGGCTCGAACCGTCGGCAGCTACCAACTGACCTTGCGGCGTACGGCTCGAACCGTCGACAGCTACCAACTGACCTTGCGGCGTACGGCTCGAGCCGTCGACAGCTACCAACTGACCTTGCGGCGTACGGCTCGAGCCGTCCTGTACCAGGAAGTCACCACCGCCCTGCGCGTTCACAGGTGTCAACTGGAAGCAGGTGCTGCTGCCGCAGGAGCTTTGTTCAACAGCGGCGTTAGCATGAGCGGCGGCACCAGCCAGGGCGAAAGCAGCGGCGGTCAAAAAGCGAGTCACGTTGTTCATGATTTTTCTCCTGTTTCAAAGGGGATTAGCAATCGGTAAGTGGAGGGCTCAGTTGTCACCAATGCAGCCGTCAGCGAACTTGCGGTAGTCCCGGACCTGGGGTTTGCTCTGGGAATCCAGGTAGATCATCTGGGCATTCACAATCCCGCAGGTGGGTGTGGCGTCCTGTGTCAGCGACACCACTTTCTTGATGTCCAGGTGGGCGCCGTAGGTGTAGGTCTCAGGCGAGACGCCTGCTTCGGCGCGGGCTGACAACGTGCAGATGTTCAGGGCGGCAAACAGGCAAGCGGCGTAGATTGCTTTGGTGTTCATGGTGATCTCCTCAAGGCTTCAATGGCTAGGTCGTTCAATTGAGCCGAGGCGGTTGGGTTTGCCTCGATGGAACCTATTAGAAGCCTGAGAGGTATCTGGTCTGTGTCGAAAACAGGGGTGTTCAAATCGATCCGTATCAGAGCCGCCTGGAAATACACATCGATACAAACCTCAAGGGATTTGTGGCGCTCTACCAGTTCGCAACGGCTGCCACGCCCTAAAAATTATTATTGACTGATCATTCCAATATATTTATGGTTTCGCCATGGCCAGATATAAAGAATTCGATATAGAAGTAGCGCTTGACGCGGCAGTCGAGGTTTTCCGCGAGCATGGCTTTGCGGGGTCATCCACGCAGATGCTGACGACTACGATGAAAATCGGTAAACAGAGTCTTTACGACACGTTCGACGGCAAATGGCAGCTGTACTGCTCTGCACTAAAAAAATACGGAGCCTCAGAAACGGGGGCTCATATCGCGTTGTTGCGAGGGAGTTCTAGGGCTATAGAAGGCCTGGAAAAAATGCTTGAACGAGTAGTCGCGCAAGCCAATCACCCTTGCCTTGGCATCAGTTCGGTTGTTGAGTTCGGCAGTATCGAAGAAGATCTGAATCAAATACGCGAGCCATCTGGTCGAGCTTTACGCACCGAATTAGTGAAAAGTATCCGCGAGGCGAAGAATGGTGGTGATCTTTCAAATGATCTTGATCCGGATTATGCAGCTGGTTTCCTGCTGGCAAACGTGGCGGCGATTCGAATCGCTGCACGGGGTGGGGCGAGCCAGGCCGAACTGATCGCACTTTCTCACCTCACGCTTAAGGCTCTGAAATGAGCTTTTTTTTACCCAATTCTGGAATGATCGTTCAACAAAACAGGTGCATATATGAAAGCTATTGTCATGGTCCAACCGGGTGGCTCTGAAGTTATTGAATATGTCAGTTTTCCGACCCCTACTCCCGATGCTGGACAGGTACTCGTAGAGGTCCGTGCAGCCGGGGTCAACTTCATGGACATTGGCGCCAGACAAGGAAGTGTCTGGCGGGATGTGCCAAACCCCAAGCGCCTTGGAGTCGAAGGAGCCGGCCGGGTTTTATCTGTCGGAGAAGGAGTAACAGGGATTTCACCCGGTCAGCGCGTCGCATGGGTCTACGTGCCTGGTAGTTATTCTGAAAAAATCGTTTGCCCGGCTTCTTCACTTGTGACCATCCCAGAAGGAATAGATGATCGAACCGCCGCTTCGGTGATGATGCAGGGTCTGACAGCCAGCCACTTCACGTCAGATTTCTATTCGGTCCAACCAGGTGACATTGCTTTGGTGCATGCAGCATCGGGTGGCCTCGGTTTGCTGCTGACTCAAATGATCAAGCTTAAAGGTGGGCATGTCATTGGACGGGTCTCTTCACCCGACAAAATTGCAAATGCAAAACAATCGGGTGCCGACCATGTGATCGTCGACACGGAGGGCAATTTTGCCGAGGAAGTTATCCGACTTTCGGGCGGTCAAGGTGTACATGTGGTTTATGACGGCTCTGGTCCGAAGACATTCCAAGGGTCTCTCGATTCGCTCCGGATATCAGGGACTTTCTGTTGGTTCGGTCCCGTTCTTGGTGCACCGGGCCCGATAGAACTTATGAGCCTTCCCAAGAGCATAAAGATCGGTTACGCCACCTTTATGGATCACGTACGTACGCCAGAGTTATTGCGCAACCATTCCGCCAAACTTTTCGACATGATCCTGGCCGGAAAACTCGATATCAGGATCGGCGCACAGTACCCATTAGCGGACGCAGCCAAGGCACATTTGGATATGGAAAGCAGGAGCACCACCGGAAAGCTATTGTTAATCCCATCACAGTCCTAGCGCTGAGTGGTATCGGCGGGAATATTTTTGACAAGTTTAAAATAACGTTATGCGCAACAACGCATAGTAGCACCGCCCCCTGTTCGAACAGTACTTGCAATAGTAAGCAAAACTCCCTTCAACTTCGCAGAATGAGGGCAGGTTCTCTCCCTGCCCTCATTACTGGGCATCAACTTTTAAGCCAATTCAGCCTTCACCATCTCAATCTTCGCCTTGATCGCTTGTTGTTCCGCTCTGGCTTTTTCCTTGGTCAACTCTCCGACTCTTTTGTCTAGGGAAGCTTGCTCTTCGGGAGACATTTTTTCATATTCCTCCTTACTCACGCCCGTCAATTGCTCTCTAAGCTTTTCGGCATCTGATTGGTTCATGTAATCCGTGAATAATTCCGACGCCGTTTTTTCGGATGAGGGTGGGGATTGGTAAGGACTCGTAGCCAGTTCATTCCCTACTACGTCATTACTGTTAGCGGAAAATGTGGCGTCATGATTATGAACTGTTGCAATGGGCAACGGGGCCGCGTCTGTACCCTCAGCGCCCTCGGATTTGGATGATGCCTTCCTCAAATTTACCATCATCTTCGCAAAAGCCTCGTCGAAGTCCTTCCTATCATCCGAGCCCGCCGTCGAAGTCTCGGTTTTGCTGACTTCAGAAAATCCAGACTGAGAGGATTGGACGGGTGATGCCAAGTTAAAAAGCGAATCCTTTTGTACCATATTCGTATGAATGTCGGTCTTGTTCCAAGACGCCAAAGAGAGGTCGCGGCTTCCGATTATCAAGGGGAACTCCTTATATAGAATAATTATATAAATACTGCATTTCCAGAATAGCAAAAAATGTGCCATATAGACGCAAGCTTCGTTAAGCCTCAGCTTCAAATGCCTCCAGCTCATTTCTTTCATGAACAGCGGAGGTGCCGATACAGATCTTTAATTAAGGCGGCAATATGTTGCCGCTGCATTTAAATTTTTTGCCGTTCAGCCTCAGGGTATCTACATACAAAACGGCATGTATTCCCAATGTCGCATTGTCTAAATCGCGTCTAATTATCTATAGGAGGAAAAAGCGTTGGCGCTTTTGTAAAGAGTGCGTTGGGATGATGAGTGGACATAGCAGATACGATGTTGTTGCCCCCCCTCTCAACTACGATGCCCACCCAACGGGTCTACTATTAAGCGCTAACACCGCATAACTGGTAAATCTCATCCTGTGACGTCATGCTCGAGCTGCACCACTCAAACTTTGGCAACCCCCTATTCCCCCGGTTGCTTGATCAGTTGAACAGATGACGTAGAGGGATCCGATCATGGCCGAAGGTAATCGCGAGAGTTGCCTTAGCACAGCTGAGCGGCTTGGGAACGACGAATTGCACGCCTTAATGGCGGGTGTCGTCAGGCGTGACAGGCATGAGTCACAACAACTCTTCACGGCAGTGACCCCCTTACTCATCGCCTTCTATGAAGGCCAAGTGCAGGCCGGTCGAATCGAGCGTGGAGCCACAGCGGGCTTGGTTCAGGAAGCTTTTAAGGCGCTCTACCTTGGACAGCCAGGTTATGAACCGAACCTACCGTTCCGGGCGTGGATTCTCGACATCGCACGATCAACTCTACTGGGCACTTCGGGCTCCGAAGCCGTTTTCGACGCTCTTGCGGGTGTGGCGGTGCGCAACTGCCAGCAAGCCATGCAAGTCACCTGATTCGATCTTTCGATGCCGCGTTATCAACGCCAGGAAGTACTCATGATCAATATCGAAAAAACCCTCTACACCGGTCATACCTACACAACAGGAGGTCGAGAGGGAACAGGCCGCAGCCATGATGGACGACTTGACCTCAAGCTTTCTCCACCCGGCGCGCCCGGAATAGGCACCAACCCGGAGCAATTGTTTGCAGTCTGCTGGTCAGCCGGCTTTCTCGGTTCTCTGCGCCATGCCTGCAATGCTCGCAGGATCGCCTTTCCAGTCATGGCCGGTGTGGATGCCCAAGTCGACCTGATCCATGGCGAACAGGGTTTTACTCTGCAGGCCCGACTGGTCGTATCGTTGCCGGACATCGAGTCGGACACCGCTTTGCAACTTATTGAAGCAGCAAACCAGAACTGCCCCTACTCAAAAGCCACGCACGCCAACATCCCTGTGAGCATTACACTCGCCTGATTTTCCGCTCTATGCTCAACACCTTCAGCAGAAGCAGAAGCAAAGGAAACCGTCTGCTTCTGCCTCGCAATCATTGGCTATTTGAAACACCAGACGCGAACACAATATCCCGCCAAACCCAAGCTAATCCGACACAATACTTTTGGCCTCAAGAAACGATTCCAGCCCAAAGACGCCGAACTCCCGGCCGACACCGGACTGTTTGACCCCGCCGAACGGCGCAAGCAGCTCTGGCGCGATTCTGTTGATCAACACCGAGCCGGCCTGCAGCCGGGTCGCCAGGCTTCGGGCACGTTCCGGTTGCCGGGAAAATACATAGGCCTGCAAGCCGTAGACACTGGCGTTGGCAATATCGATCGCCTGTTCTTGCGAGTCATATGCAATGATCGACAGCACCGGGCCGAAAATCTCCTCTTGAGCAATGTCCATTTCGCTGCTGACGTCGGAAAAGACCGTGGGCCTTACGAAATAGCCATTGTCCAGACCGATCGGCCTGCCCTCCCCCCCGGTAATCAGAGTCGCGCCTTGTGCCTGCCCGCGGCGGATGAAATTTTGTACGCGGTCGAATTGCGCCTGACTGACCAGAGGCCCGATAACGGTGGCAGGATCCTGCGGATTGCCGACGACCATCACTCCGACCAGACTTTTTACACGGTCGATGACGTCCTCGGCGTGCTCGCGCGGTACCAGCAGGCGCGTGCCGGCGACACACGCCTGACCGTTGTTCATGAAGGCGGCATTAAGTGCCAAGGGAATGGCGGTGTCGAGATCGGCGTCATCAAGAACAATAGAGGCCGACTTCCCCGTGAGCGACAGGCTCACTCGCTTCATGGTCTCTATACCGGCGCGAGCAATGAGTTTGCCGGTGGCGGTAGACCCGGTGAAGGAAATTTTCGCAATGTGTGGGCTGGTGCTGATTTCGTCACCGACATCACTGCCGCGCCCCAATAGAATGTTAAAAACCCCTTTGGGCAAATCCGCGCGATGCAACGCCTGGGCGAGCACATCGGTTTGCAAAGGACTCAACTCGCTCGGTTTGATGACCGAGGTACAGCCGGCCGCAATGGCCGATGCCAATTTGCTGCATATTGTTCCGGCGGTGCTGTTCCAGGGCGCAATCAGCGCCGCTACACCGACCGGCTCCATCACCACGGTCGCGTCGCCGACCGAACGAATCAGGTCGTAGTCTTTCAACACCTGCGCCGCATTGGCAAATGACTGAGAAGCGTAGCGACTGACCCATTGAGCTCGGGCGAACGGCGCACCGTACTCCTCGATGGCGGTATCGCGAATTTCATCCGTGCTCGCCATCACGGCAACCTGCAACTGCTCAAGCATCTCGATACGCTCGGCCTTGGAGGTGCGGCCCATCGCGACTTGAGCATGCGAAGCAGCCGCGATGGCGCGCCTGCTATCTTCACGGTTGGCCAAGGTGACCGTACCGATGACCGCTTCGGTCGCCGGGTTGATGCATTGCACCGTTTCATTCCCCTGAACGGGAACGAATGCTCCATCAATGTAACTATGATTAATCTTCCACATCGTGGCGAACCTGTTCGATTGCGGTTTACCCGCGTTGAGCACCAACGCCCGGTATGTCCAGGCGTTGACCATCGAATAAAACTCCAGCGGTTCAGCTTGGCATCGGCTCGCGGCTGAAGGCTTGCACCTCCTGCACCAGGCCTTGCGCTGCCATCATCACCAGTTGTCGGCCTTTTTCCGGGGACGCTTGCGCCGGGTCCGATCCCATGCGGCCATCCGGGTGACGGGCGCGGAAATCGGCAGCCTCTCGAATGGGCCCCCAATTGGCGATCTGTGGCGAGTAGTCAGCCGATTTGATGGCGTGTGGATAGGCCCATTGGGTCACGGCAATTTCCGAAGGCGTTGCATGAATGCCATGTCCTGTCGGGAACTGGTCTTTCGCCAGGTCATTGATCCCTTCCAGATCCCACCAGTTGCACAGCTTCAAGGCAAAACCCGCCTGGCGACGTGCGAAACTCGCTTCGGCGTAGAGTTCCGAAAACGCTGCTTCGATCGACGCGACGTTGCCGCCATGGCCATTGAGGAAAAAGATTTTTTCAAAGCCGTGGGCAGCCAACGAGCGAGTCCAGTCACCGATCGCGGCGATGAACGTCGAAGGCCTGAGCGTGATCGTTCCAGGGAAACCAAGATGATGCTGCGCCATGCCGATATTGAAGGTCGGGGCAATCAGGATATCCGCTGCCTCCTGCGCCTGATGGGCGATGATTTCAGGGCACATCCAGTCCGTTCCCAGCAGCCCGGTAGGCCCGTGCTGCTCGTTGGAACCGATCGGGATGACGATGGTACGGCTGCGCTCGAGAAATTTTGCGATTTCGGCCCAGGTCGATAGATGTAAAAGCATCTGCGTTCTCTCTTTGGAAAGGTTCCTTGCGGAACACGATGGGTGTGAAGTTCAAAGCGCCCGATCAATCTGCCGTGCATCCAAGACCCGGTCGCGATGCGCCAGCGGTTTGCTCGCGATGATCACGAACGCGGCGCACAAAAACACGCAGCCGACAGCGACGATGCCAGGGTTCATGCTTGCTGTTGATGTCTTTGCCCAACCGATCACTGCCGGGCCCCAGAAGCCGCCGCACAGACCGATGGTATTGATCAGAGCGATGCCGCCCGCTGCCGCTTCGCCCTTGATGAGTTCAGAGGGCATTGCCCACAACACCGTGTAGGCCATGAACATCATGGCGATCGCCAACGTCAGCAGAACCATTGATAACATCAGGTTCCCATCGGCAATAGGATACAAAAGTATCAGTATTGCCCCGACGCCTGCCGGGACCGCGCAGTGGTAGCGGCGCTCGCCGAAACGGTCGGAGCGGCGCCCGATCCAGTACATGCCGGCTGCCGCGGCCACATAGGGAATGGCGGCGCACCAACCCAGCTGCATCATGTCGTGAATGCCTTGCGCTTTAAGGATCGCCGGGAGCCAGAAGCTCATGGCGTAGATCGAAAAAATGATGCAGAAATAGGCGCACGCCAGGATGTAGATCCTGCGATCGCGCAACACCGCTCTGAACGAGTGAGCCCCTCCCGGGGACGCCCCCAGCTCACGCTGCAGCATTTGCTTTTCCTCGACGCTCAGCCAGCGAGCTTCGGCGGGATGGTTGCAAAGGTAAAAATAAGCAAACGCACCGAGCAACACGCAGGGCAACCCTTCGATCAGGAACATCCATTGCCACCCCGCAAGACCACCCATGCCCTCGAACGTGGAAATCAGCCATGCCGAAAGCGGACCGCCAATAATGCCGCCAGCAGGACCTGCGATGAACACGATTGCAATGGCCCTGGCCATTCGTTTGGGGCCGTACCAGCACGACAGGTAATAGATCATCCCCGGTGCGAAACCGGCTTCACAAACACCGAGCAGAAAGCGCATGGCATAGAACATCGGCACGTTGCGCACGAATAGCATGCAGGCCGATGTGATGCCCCATAACACCAGAATGCGACTGAAGGTTTTTCGCGCCCCCACTCGAGGCAGCATCAGGTTGCTGGGTAGCTCGAACAGTACATACCCCAGGAAAAAAACACCTGCGCCAACACCGTAAGCGGCGTCGGACAGTCCCAGGTCGTTTTGCATCTGCAGTTTGGCAAAGCCGACGTTGATGCGATCCAGATAGGCGAATACGTAGCAAACGAACAGCAGTGGCAACAGGCGCCAATTGAGTTTGCGGTACAACATTGCGAGGGCGGCACTCTCTTTGGGCGTCACGATGGTCGACATGCGAGTCTCCAGTTTTTCTTGTTGGTCTGACGTGTGGAAAGATGTTGCGCCGACGGCGTGAACATCAGCAAGAGCAACTATGTTCGTGTATCGTTGCCCTACGAGCAACGCAGAATCCAAAAGGAAACACTCGTGCGCGAAATCAACCAGCAACGCTTGCGGTATTTTCATGAGGTGCTGACCCACGGATCGATCCGGGGCGCAGCGGACAGCATCAACACTTCCCCGTCAGTGATCACGCGTCAGATCAAACTGCTGGAAGAGGAACTGGGCACCCGGCTGTTTGAACGCCAGGCCCGTGGTGTTCAGCCGACCGAAGCTGCCGCGCACCTGCTGGAGTTCTGGCGGGGCTATCGATCGCACCAGGAAAAGCTCGAAGACCAGCTCCAGGCGATCAAAGGCCTTCAGTTGGGACACGTACGGGTCGTCATCAGCGAGGGCTACGTCGATACATTGGTCGACCACGTACTCGCGCCATTCTGCAAACAGTATCCCAAGCTCGATATCAGGCTGGACATCCTGCCCGTTGACGACGTCCTCAACGAGATCGCGGAAAATCGCGCGCATATCGGCCTGGCCTACAACCCTCCTCCCCACCCTCACATCGACTATCGAGCGACGTCCCGGCAACCGGTGATGCTGTTGGTTCGCCCGGACCATCCATTGGCTTTGAAAGGGGCAATGGCAACGGTCGCCGATTTGCTCGACTGCCATCTGGTGCTGACGCCCACTACCTTCGGTATCGGTCATGCGCTGAAAATGCTCGAGTACGCCGAGAAGATAGAAATCCGTCCGGCGCTGGTCAGCAACTCATTGGCCGCCCTCAAGCGCCTTGTTGCATCCGGCGAGTTTGCTTCGCTGCTGGGCGAGGTGGCGGCCTACCGGGAAATCGCACAAGGCAGTCTCGCGGCCGTGGCCGTCGACCATCCACTGTTCCAAAAGGTCGAGGCGAAACTGTTGGTGAAATCCGCACGCCCGCTGGCGGCACCTGCTCAAGAACTGCTGAACTGGATGCTGCAGCGCTTGCCGATGTTCGCTTCCCGCAATCCTGTTCACCCATGAGGAACGCGACGTTGTTCTTCAGCGGGATTGATAATAAAGGTATTGAATTTAATCCGACTTGCCATGCCAGCCCGCAACATATCTATAAACCCGGCCAGCTGCGGATGATCAAAATGTGCACGCATCTGACTTTCTGATTCCCAGTAGCCGCTGACGATCCAGGAGTTTTTCGCCCGACGATTATCGGTAATCGCGTACCCTATGCACTCTGAATTGGTAAGAAGCTCGCGAACAATGTGAGGGAGTATCGAGCAGACTTCACCCACTCGCCCTTGTGCGGCATCGATTTCGACGGTATTGATTGCTGTAATTAACACTCTCAACCCTCCTGCATGACCGACGGGAAATTCTGCCGTATTCACACTGTCCATCGGTTATCTGATCGAGGAACTCGGAGCGCTGTTGTTCGCGGTATTGCCCCTGGTGCCCGGCATCACGGCACGGCTCAAACACGTTGCACGGCCCTATCTACAAGTGTCCAACGACTGACCAGGGCAATACGGCAAGACAGCCGGGTTCAGGCTAGATATCCGCCGTCGACCGTCAGGCTCGCGCCGGTGACAAACGAAGCATCGTCACTGGCAAGGTACGCCGCCATTCCAGCGATCTCGTCAGCGGTGCCGAGCCGACCCAGCGGCACCAGTTTGATCACATGATCCAGATAAGGCGCGTCGGCCGGGTTCATGTCGGTCGCCGTCGGACCGGGTTGAATGTTGTTGACGGTAATGCCGCGTGCGGCGAAATCCAGGGCCAGACCGCGCACCAAACCGACCAGCGCTGCCTTGGTCATCGAGTAGGCGCTGGTCCCGGGAAAACCGCTACGCGCCCCGGCGACACTCCCGATGGTGATGATACGATCACCGCGACTCATGACTCTGGAACAGGCCTGAATCACCACATAAGCGGCGCGTACGTTTACCGCATACATGTTGTCGAGCGCCTCGACACTGAACTCGTCTACTGACCCGAGCCCCAGAATTCCGGCATTGTTCACCAGGATATTCAGCGCACCGAAGTGCTCTACCGCCGTGCCGACGGCACGCTCGATATCCTCTGCGATCCGGCTATCGGCCTTGATCGCCAGCGCCCTGCCCCCATGTGCCCGGATATCGGCAACCAGCGCCTCGGCCTTCACATCGGATGCCGAGTAAGTGAAGGCCACTGCGGCGCCCTCCACAGCCAGTCGGCGCACAATTGCAGCACCGATGCCGCGCGAGCCACCGGTGATCAAGGCAGTCCTGCCGATAAACCGTTGTGAGTTGCTGTTCATTTTCTTACCTTCCACTGAGGTTCATTAAAAACGCGCGTCCGCACGCCGATGGGCATTACTTCGCCGTGGCGGCTTTTTCGATCAGGCGGGCAACCGGTCCCGGGTTCGAAACCATCACGACATGGGACGCGCCCTTGACGACTTCCACACCTTTGGCGGCGGCGCGCTTGGCCATGAAGTCCATAACTTGCGGCGGGATGTTCTTGTCCTTTTCGCCATAGATGTACCAGGACGGAATATGCTTCCAGGCGGGTGTGCCGGACTGTTCGTTGAGTGCCGCTTCCGTCACCGGGCGCTGGGTGGCGGCCATCAATGCAGCCTCTTTCGTGGGGACGTCAGCGGCGAACTGGTCGTGAAACTTGTCCTGCTGGATGTACAAGTCCTTGCCGCCATCGGCCAACGGTACAGGCGCAGCCAGGGTTGGACCCAGCGTGCTGCCCGGGAATTTGCCAGCCAGCCCGGCGACGGTTTCCCCGGCCTCGGGTGCAAACGCACTGACATAAACCAGCGCTTTAACGTTGGCATGATCGTTGGCCGCATCACTGATGACGTTGCCTCCATAGGAATGGCCGACCAGTACTACAGGCGAATGAATACTCGTCAGCAATGCCGAAATTGCCGCGCCATCGCTTTTTACGCCGCGCAATGGGTTGGCGGCGGCAACCACCGGGTAACCATCTTTCTCGAGAATCTTTACCACCCCATTCCAACTCGACGCATCGGCAAAGGCGCCGTGGACGAGCACGATCGTGGGCTTTTCAGTTTGTGCCCAGGCGTGTGTACCCATACTCAGGCTGACGGCGACGGCCAGCGCGGTCACTACTTTTTTCATTACAAACTCCAGGTTTGACGGGAAATTAAGGGGCGAAGCGAGTGAAGACAAAATCGTGATTGCGCACTCGAGCCTGGTGACAGGCGAAACAGGTTTGATGCTGAGCTTCATTGGCCGGTTTACCGTTGATGAACCGCCCGAATCCCCAGCCTCCTGTTGCTGCATATTTCTTCGAGTCCTTGACCATGACCTGCACGGTCGTGGCCGCACCCGGGATGGACGCAGGCTCGAATTCCGGGGACTGAACATGTTTCCAGGCAAGCTTTACCAGCACCGTGCCGTCAGGGAATGGCAGCGTTGAATCCTGATAAGCCTTGATGGCCAGATCATTGCCCAGCACGGCTCGCAGCTCGTCCAAAGGTGCCGCTTCCTGCGCCGGGGCAATCATCGGCCACAAGCGATAGTTTTCAGGCAGCTTCACGCCATAGATCGGTGAGGCGTCGCCATTATTGGCGTCGCCCAAGGCGACAACGGTGGCGGTCACTGCTACGGTTGCAATGGCAGCCGACATCACTGCCAGATATTTGAGCTTCATCGTTGCAATCCTTTCAGCTGTTTCTCAAAGGTGATCGGCATCGATCACGGCCTGAGCGAAGGCTTGCGGCGCTTCTTGCGGCAAGTTGTGGCCGACACCACCGCTGATCAATCGGTACTCATACTTACCAGTGAAACGCTTGGCGTACGCCTCGGCAGGTGGATGCGGAGCGCCGTTGGCGTCACCTTCCATGGTGATGGTTGGCACACTGATGGATGGAGAGGCCGCGAGCGTCTTCTCCAGTGCGTCGTATTTGGCCTCGCCCTTGACCAGCCCCAGGCGCCAGCGATAGTTGAAAATCGACACAGCAACGTGATCCGGATTCTGCAAAGCAGCGGCGCTGCGATCGTAGGTCGCGTCGTCGAAATTCCACTGCGGCGAAGCCAGCTTCCAGATCAATTTGGCAAAGTCGTGGGTGTTTTTCTCGTAGCCCAGACGGCCACGCTCTGTCGCGAAATAGAACTGATACCACCACTGCAATTCGGCGGCGGGCGGCAACGGCGCCTTTCCGGCGTCCTGGCTGCCGATCAGGTAACCGCTCACCGCAACCAGTGCCTTGACCCGTTCAGGCCAAAGGGCCGCGACGATATCAGCCGTGCGCGCACCCCAGTCATAGCCGCCGAGTACGGCTTGTTTGATCTGCAGCGCATCCATGAAGTCGATCAGGTCGGTCGCCAACGCGGAGGGCTGACCATTGCGGATCGTCTTGGCAGAAAGGAAACGTGTATCGCCATAACCGCGAGCATAGGGAATCAATACGCGATAACCCTTCTGGGCCAGCGCCGGTGCGACGTCGATGTAGCTGTGAATATCGTACGGCCAGCCGTGTAGCAGGATTACCACAGGACCGTCAGCCGGGCCGACTTCTGCATACTCAACATTCAGCAATCCGGCCTTGACGTGTTTCAACGGACCGAAGGAAACATTGCTACCGGGCGTAATTACGTCGATTTTCCCCGGCGGCACATCAGCGGCGTAGACCGGCGATGAGGCAACGCTTAGGACTCCCGCTTGAAGCAATGCGATCGTCAGAACGGATCGAGCGAGCAGGCTCCGGCGCGGTGATACGGCTCGGTGGTTCAACGCAGTCTTCTTCATGGTCAGTCTCCCTGGGAACAGCAGATGGCGGTTCCAGAATGTCGGGGTGGGTTGAAAAAGGTTTACCGGGTAGCGGTTTTTTGCTCAGCCTTGCGCAGTGGACGAAATGCCGCACGCAATTCTTCACTGAACAATTGAGGTTGTTCCCACGCCGCGAAGTGGCCGCCCTTGCTGACCTCGTTGAAGTAGGATAGCGAGGGGTAGGCACGCTGCGACCACACTCTTGGTGCACGGTAGATTTCGTGTGGGAACACGGTGATGGCCACTGGTACCTTGATGCTGGCAGTCTTCTGCGCTGCTGCGCTGAAGTTGTTGTTGTTGTTCTCCCAGTAGAAACGGGAGGACGACGCACCACTGTCGGTCAGCCAATAAAGGCTGATGTCATCGAGCATTTCATCGCGGCTGAGCACGCGCTCGGGATGACCGTCACTGTCAGTCCATGCGGCAAACTTTTCGTACATCCACGCCGCTGTACCGGCGGGCGAGTCGGCCAGCAGGTAGCCGATGGTCTGGGGCCGCGTCACCATCATTGCGCCATAGGCGGCGCTGCGCCCGAAAAAGGAGCTGAGCGCGTTGTAAGCGGTACGCTCCGGATCCTTCAGCCCGGCCGGCGCCGGATCGCCGCTGTTGATCGGCTTGACCAGTTCCGGCGGAACGGTTGCCGGCATGTTTAAGTGAATGCCCAGTAGACCGGGTGGGCCAAGGCGACCCAATGCATCAGAGATAACCGAACCGTGGTCGCCACCCTGAGACACGTAATGGGTGTATCCCAGGCGATTCATCAGCACATCCCAAGCCTTCGCTACCCGATCAGGTCCCCACCCAAGTTCGGTCGGCTTGCCGGAAAAACCATGGCCGGGAATCGATGGAATCACCACATCGAAAGAATCCTCCGCACGCCCACCGTAAGCCGTCGGGTCGGTCAGCGGGCCGATGGTCTTGAGGAATTCGAACTGCGAACCTGGCCAGCCATGGGTCAGGATCAACGGCATGGCATTGGGGTTGCGCGACCGGACATGGATAAACTGGATGTCGACACCATCAATGGTGGTCACGAACTCCGGCAATGCGTTGAGTTTCGCCTCGGCCTTGCGCCAGTCATAACCGTTGCCCCAGTACTTCACCAACTCCTTGACCTGAGCCAACTGCACACCCTGAGATACGTCGTTGACCGTTTCCTTGTCGGGCCAGCGGGTGTCCGCGATGCGTTTGCGCAGGTCTGCCAATTGCGCTTCATCGACATGAATCCGGAATGGACGAATGGCTTGCGACTGAGCGGAAGCAACGTTGGCCGCCGGCTGCTCAGCAGCCGTGCTGGCCGCCCATGCGCCACAACTGGCCGCCAGCGCCGCGAAACCGAACATGCTTGCCCTGACGTGATGGCGCCAAGTAAAAACGGACGAAACCACACGCATGATGAATCTCCTTTTAGGTAGGTGTCCTGCTGCCGCAGCGACTTTCGAGGTAGCCCTCACAGGCTTGGCTTCTGGTCTGAGCCATGTCACCTGCGGCTATGCAGCTAACGAAATCGGATGAAATCACCCGAGCGCCTTGAGGGCGATTACACGATGGTGTCGGTCGATACTTAGGTATAAACGACCTGGCAGACAGGCTGGGCGCAGTCCTCTGCTGTCATCAGGAAGTACCCGGATATTCGCCCGCATCAAGCAAACACAGGCGAATCCCGGCCTGATCGAAAAAATGTTCGGAAAAAAAACTCGACGGCACCTCTGCTTGTCGCCAGCATTGAAGCCTTTTCGGACAACAACACGGTTCAAGGAACACGGATGCGCGGGGAAACAACGCTCAAGGGTGGGGATGACATTGCAATGGCCCCTTCTCAGTGGAGAGTCATCGGCCTGTGCATGCTCTTCAACGTCATCGACGGCATGGATGTCATGGCCATGGCATTTACCGGGAGCAGCGTATCGGCCGAGTGGGGATTGACCGGCGCACAACTCGGCATGCTGCTGAGTGCGAGCCTGGTCGGCATGGCACTCGGCTCTTTGCTTGCCGGCCCCCGAGCGGATCATTACGGACGTCGGCCGCTATTGCTGGCGGGGCTCTCGCTGAGCGGTTTGAGCATGCTGCTGTCCTTCTGGAGCCCAAACCAATCTCTGCTGATGCTCTTGCGTTTACTGACGGGCATCGGCACCGGAGCGGTTCTCGTGGCCGCGAATGTGCTGACTTACGAGCGCGCCAGTAAGCATCGGCGCAATCTGGCCATCGCCCTGCAGTCGATGGCCTTCGCATTAGGCGCAAGCCTGGGCGGCGTGCTGGCCCATGCACTCAATTCCAGCGCGGGCTGGCGCTATGTATTCCTCGCTGGTGGTCTGATTACGCTTGCAGCTGGCGTGGCGGGCGCATTTTTTCTGCGCGAGTCGGCGCAATTTCTGGTACTCGATCAGCAGCGACATCAGTCGCTCTCGATCCATTCGGCAGCAACGTCAACGATGACACGTTCAAAGTACCGAGCGTTGTTTACCCCTGCGCAGTGGCAGCAGACAACCTCGCTGGCGCTGGCACTGTTGCTGCTCATGGCGTGTTTCTACTTCGTGATGAGCTGGACGCCGACACTAATGACCCTCAACGGCTTTTCCGAAAAAGAAGGCGCCGTCAGTGGCGTGTTGCTCTGTGTTGGCGGCATGTCAGGGGCGCTGCTGATGGGCGTGGCGGCCAATCGTTTCGGCTGCTGGCGATTGCTGCTGGGCTTTTTGCTCTTCAATAGCGTGTTGATGACCTTGATCGTACCGGCCGCCGGCTTGTCGGGTCTGGCCGTTTCCACTTGCGTCATCACCGGCCTGTTGCTCAATGGTGCCATTGCCGGGCTCTTCATCCTGGCTCCCCAGGCCTTTGACACTGCCATTCGCACGACTGGTGTCGGCGTGGTGCTGGCAACAGGGCGTCTTGGCGCGATTATTTCGCCTGTTGCCGCCGGGCTGTTCCTTGACGCCCATTGGACCGCACAAGACCTGTTTATGTTTTTTGCGAGCAGCCAGATAGTGGCGGCCCTTCTGGTCTGGTATAGCTGCAGAGCTTCGAAGGCATGCAGCTCATCATGAGGCGTTGCTGAGGTTTACCACTTCATGGCGCTATCTCCCAGCATTGTCTGATGTGTGCGTCAGCCTTGGCTGTCTCGCCTATAAAGACTATTGTCTACCCGTGTCATCCGGGAAAAATCCCCTCTGTCTGAGGAAGAATGAGCAGTTTACCCGTCGTCTGGCGAGACTCGAGATCACGATGCGTCTGTTCGGCTTACGCCAATGAATAACGCTGGCCGATCACGGTTTTCAACTTGCCTGAAGCCACCCAGGAAAACTGCTGCCGGGTGCGTTCCAGCGACGCGTCGCGGCGCACGTAATGCAGGACCGACGGATAAGTCAGCTTGATACTGCGCGGAATGGAAAAGATATCGATCGGTGCAATCGGATCCATGAATGGGCCATAGAGCGCCAGCGCACCAAAGTAATCGAGCAGGCTCAGTGAAGCGACGAACCCCTCGCCCCGTTCAGTCGTACAGCACATTGACGGGCTGGCCTTCCGTCAAACGCAGACGGCCCGGCAGCCACGACTTTTCGAGTCGGCTCAGGATTTTTTCAATGCGCCTCGGCCGCTTGTACTCAGTTGCCTGGTGCTAGACATCAATCTGCCGGACCTTAATGGCCTCGATCTGCAAACATCCATCGCCGACGACAGGCGCAACATGCCTATCATATTCATCACCGGCTATGGTGATATCCCGTTAACGGTTCGGGCCTTGAAAGCCGGCGCGGTGGAGTTTCTGGCCAAACCTTCAACGACGATGTGTTGCTAAAAGCAATGGGCTGATGCGCTTCAGAGCAGCCACGCCAAACTCGACGGAGAAAAAAACCTGCGCACACTGTTGGAGGCCTACCGAACCCTGACACCTCGTGAACAGGAAATCCTAGAATCGGTGGTCATCGGACGATTGAACAATGCCATCGCAGCCGACCTGAGGATCAGCGAGATCACAGTCAAAGCTCATCGAGGCAAAGTCATGCGCAAAATGAAAGCCCGCTCGATGGCCGACCTACTAAAAATGCCTGCACTGGTTACCCCCCGTTAATCGAGATTCGCTGCGCGCGACGGCATCAAGACGGTTGTGTATCGCCCAGGGTTTTCTGCCAGAGTGCTTCCAGGCGGCGCACATCAAGTGTGTCGAAGCCTTCCGATACCCTTTCACGGCATACCCTGAGCATCTCCAGCGCCTGCAGCCGATTGCCCTGTTCCAGCCATAATTTCGCCAAGTCCATCGATGCCCTCAATTCCCAGGCCCAGGCACCCTGCTCCCGGCTCAAGGTACGTGACTCTTCAAGCATGATCGACGCAGCATGCACGTCATCGCCATCCATGACCTTGATGAGTCCGGACTTGATTCGCAGCAATTCCGGCAGTGCAAAGGCATCACCGCTGACGCGACAATGACTGATCGTACCGTCAACCAATACCCGGGCTTTTTCATATTGGTGACTCAGAATCAAACCTTCGGCCAGCGAGATTTCGAATGAGGTCGTAAGCAGTTCGTAGCGCATGCCGTGCAGCTGCGCCAGACTTTCTTCGAGCACCGCGACAGAATTGTCGGGCTGCTCGGCGCGTATGGCAATCGACGTCCGGAAGCCACGAGCTGCAGCAATGTAAGGGCCAAGTGCGTTGGATTCAGCGATTGTGGCGAAGCGTTCAAGACTCACCGCCGCCTTCTGCAAATCTCCGGTCCAGATGTAAATGCACAGGATCCAGACCATCGCAATGCAATAGGTGACCGAATGCTGCAGCGCAGATGCCTCGGCCTCTATCTGCTCTGCCCAGCGTCGGGCCTGGTCAGGGAAACCCTGCAGCCAGAGGGTTCGAGCCAACGCCAACCCGGTGCGGTTACGATGATCGAAACCGTAGTAGATCGTACCGCTGCGTTTTGACGGCAAGCTGTTACGCAATGAGCTTTCCAGCTGCTGACGAGCAAGCGGCTGGTTGCCAAGTAGATGATGTGAAATACCCGCAAGCGAAGCGGCAATGGCAATCGCTTCGGGCTTGTTCAAAATGTTGCCGACCTCGCTGGCCTGTTCGGCCCATGTCAGAGAGGAAGCGAAATCGCCGATGCGCTCATAGAAAATCTGTAGCCGTCCGAGCAGCCTGAGTTGGGACCAGTAATCCGACAACGCGATGGCGATGTCGAGCGCCCTGAGCAAAGCCTTCTGCGCCGCCTCGCTGTTGCCACGAGTGAACATCAGTACCAAACCGAGCGCGGCTTGCAACTCCATTTCAGTAGGTGTGCCAAAATAACCCAGCTCTAGTAATTCAGCCGCCCGTGTGCACCAGGTCCGGCACTCGGCCAACAAAGAAAAATGCAGGAACAACGGTGCGCTGGCCGCTGCCAGTGGTAACGCGAGCCCTGGATCACCCTGCGGCCCGAAGCTCCATTCCAGCGAACTTCTGACGTTGCCCAACTGACTGGCAAGACGCTCCGATTTTTCGAAAATCTCATTGGGCGACGTGCCCAGGCGTTCCAGCAGATCCATATAGAAAGCTGCATGCCTGAACGCCAGAGCGTTGACCTCGACATCACCTCTGGCGGCCAGCTTCTCCCGGGTGTAGGCGCGGGTCATCTCTAGCAGACGGTAGGTCCACCTTAAATCGCTGTGATCAATTGTGACCAGACCTTTGCAGACCAACTCATCGAGGATCGCCGCCGCGGCGGCAGTGTCGATCTGGGTATCGGCGATGACTTGGGACGCCGCCTCCTGAGAAAACGGCCCGACGAAAACCGAAAGCCGCTCCAGCGCCAGCCCCTGCAGCGGCGACAGTAGGTCATAGCTCCAATTGAGCATCGCGCGCAGAGTTTGATGCCGTGGCAAGGCCGTCCTGCGTCCTGACCAGCCCAGAGAAAAACGCTCGCCCAGCAATGCGTGCGTGGATTTCAGTCCATGGCTGGCAACGCGCATTGCCGCCAGCTCGATCGGCAGTGCCATACCCTCCAGACGTTGGCACATGTCGGCAATCAACTGCGCATCATCATCGTCCAACACCAGTGCTGTGTTACCCGTTGATGCACGCTCGACAAACAGTCTGATTGCTGAAAAACCCAGCAACTCATCGATAGAGAGGTGCTGAAGTTCGCGGGGAAATTCGAGAGGATTGAGCCAGTGAACGTATTCGCCACGGGCCCGCAGCGGTTCGCGACTGGTGGCCAGAATCCCGACATTCGGCGCCGTGTCACTGATTTGCTCAACGATCGCTGAAACCGCATCGATCAAATGTTCACAGTTGTCGATGACCAGCAACACCCTCTGCGTGCGTAAGTGCGCGAGCAGTACAAACAAGGAGTCTTCTGCCTGAACCGGTATTTCCAGTGACCTGGCCAGCGCAGAAAGCACCAGCGATTGGTCTTCGACCTGAGCCAGATCCACGAAACGCGCAGTCTGGTAACCCTGTGCGCAAATGCGGTGCGCCACCTCGATGGCAAGACTGGTTTTGCCAACGCCACCGGGGCCGACGATGGTAAATAGTTTGGGCTGCAGCATGTGATCGACAACTAATCGAAGATCGGTTTCGCGTCCGAACAGCTTCGCTCTCGGTGGTAGATTACATTGGGTCTCCACACGCTCGCCGTCGGTAGCTTCTGCGTCGATAACTACTGGTTGGCTCCCGGCCAGTTGTATTTCTAGCGGTGCCACAAACGCATATCCCACACCGACCTGCGTGGTGATATATCGCGCGTGCTCGTCACCATCACCGAGAATCCGCCGAAGGGCTGTCATATGAAAGCGCAGACTGCCTTCCTCGACAATGATATCGGGCCACACCTGCTTGATCAGGTCGCTCTTGGTCAGCACCCTGCCCGGTCGTACCAGCAAGGCGATTAATAAATCCAGCGCTCGCCCACCGATCTCAACTGGAGCTCCATTTTTTTCAAGCAACCTTTTCGCAGGCACGACGCAGAACGGGCCGAAAACGTATTGGGTGGTGTTTGATTCGTGCGATTCGTCTGGAAAAGGCTCCACGAGGATCGTTCTCTCAAAATAGGGCGTTCGCCGTTCGAAGCCGTTCGTGTAGGCCTGGAATCATAGGTATATTGCACGATCTTTCAAGTCAGATCACTCTGCCAATCGTTTGACATTTTGCGTTCGTTGATTAGCACATGGGATGGTGGCGAAAGTGAGTATAGACGACAGCCGATGCAAGATTGGCACCGTGCAATAAAGATACCCATGTCCTGCTGACCGTCAACATCGGGTTGCTTCCTGCCCTTCGTGACAGGCAGAAATCGGCCGATTCCGTTGAAAAAGTCGGATTTTCAGATCACTTGAACTCAGGCAAGACCATCACCGAAGAACCAGGGTTTATCGTCGAGCTGTAACAGTGTCGGATTCAGGTGACCAAACACTCAATGGCAGTTCACGGTCCACAACTGGTCCAGCCGCGTGGTGTAACTTTGACTCATCAAATCACGGCGCATGGCCCAATCCGGACAGCTCGGCACGCTGGCGGAACGCAGCGTTCCTCTTCCCCACCGGCCATTGATCTGATCCAGCACTGCCATCACTCGAGTCGCCTCCGCAGGCTGTGACGCCGCAAACAGATCGTCGGTATACTCACCGGGTTGGCACAGGTTCAGCAGCATCACCTCCGCCTTGCTGTAGTTAAAGCCTGGCCGGAATACCCGATCGAGTGCATCCACCGCCGCTTTTGTCAGCAAACGCACGTCGTCCGTCGGGTAGGGCAAGTCCACCACCACACTGCTCGCGTACTTGGCCTCCTCGGGATTGAACATCCCGGTGCGGATGCTGACTCGGATTTTCTTGCACAGCGAATTCTGGGCCCGGAGCTTTTCCGAGGCGCGCATCATGTACGTGGCCACCGCCTCCTTGATCGGCGGCAATTCCTCCAGCCGCTTGCCGAACATCCGGCTGCAGCAGATCTCCTGCTTGGGCAGATCGAGCTCGTCCAATTCGAGGCATGGCGTACCGGCTAACTCCCGCGCAGTCTTTTCAATCACCACGCTGAAATGCTTGCGCAGTGACCAGGCATCGGCCTTGGCCAGGTCCATCGCCGACTTGATGCCGAGGGTGTTCAGGTGCACTTTCATGCGCTGGCCCACTCCCCATACCTCCCCCACGTCGGTGTTGCGCAGCACCCAATCGCGTTTCACCTGGTCGCAGATATTCACCACCCCTCCGGTCTGGGCATGCAAACGTTTTGCCGTGTGGTTGGCCAGCTTGGCCAGGGTTTTGGTGGGGGCAATGCCGATACCGACCGGGATACCGGTACAGCGCAGCACCTGGCTTCGGATCTTCCGGCCCAGCGCATCCAGGCTGTCGATGCCCGTCAGGTCGGCGAACGCCTCATCGACATAAAGGAAAGATGTCAACCCATGGACATCGATTTGGATGAATATTTGTGAAGGTTTAAATTAGGTCTTCGATGTCCATAGACAATACACATTTTTCACAGAATGGATCACGTGGTGTCCATGGCAAATACGCGAATTTTGTGGCCACGAAAGCTAGCATGTCAGGCGAAATTGCGGTTAAAAGCTCCAACGGCAAAAGTAAAGCAGCTATTTTTCGTTGTGTAAGGGCGTTAAGCGAATTTCTGTGCAGTGTATTGGCTTTGGCGAGCCCAATAATGGCATATGCTGTTACCGATATAGCTGACTTGTGCCCGTCGAAAGCCAGTGAGACAGAGAAAAAAATAGTCAATTGCACTCAAGCCATTGAGTCGAAAAAGTATTCGGGTGCTGGGTTGGCTGGTTTATTGAGAAATCGCGGGATAGTCTTCGCAGAAGAGTTACAGGAGTACGGGCATGCCATCGCGGACTACAGCGTCGCGTTGCACTTAGACTCATCTGGCTCCGACACCTATTTCAATCGTGCACTTGCCTATGCCGCGCACGGAGAAACTGAAAAGACCATCGCCGATTACAGGGAAAGCATAAAATTGAGCCCCAAAGTAACAGACGCCTATTACGATCGTGGCGGTATATATTTCGCCACCAATAACTATCCCAGCGCAATTGCTGACTATAGCGCTGCCATCCTCATTGACCCCAAAAACTCGAAAGCACTAAGCGGACGGGGGCTTCGTATGCCCTTACAGAGAAGTATGGCCAAGCTGAGTCGGACCTCAATGAGGCCCTTCGTCTTAATCCTAAAAGCGCGGAAGCGCATAACAGTCGCGGCCTCATGTTTTACTGGCAAGAGAAATATGACCAGGATTTATTTGATTGTGACGCCGCGATAAAATTGAAGCCGAGATTTGTTTCTGCTTTCACCAATAGAGGCGTGCTGTTTAACGCACAAAAAAAGTATGCCAAGGCTGTCGATAGCTTAATCGGGCCATAGTGCTCGATCCAGAGCATGACGCCGCTTTTTACGGTCGCGGCATTGCATTTGAAAGTATGGGATAATTGAGTAATGCCCATGAGGACTTTACCAAGTCATTAACACTTGTGCCTGGCGATGCGGATAGTTTGTCAGCGACAATTGCGCGTCGAGACGAAACTGAAGTCCATTCATATGCAATAACGAATTTTTTTAGATCGGAAGTTACTGGCCCGGAGTGTGTAAAAACGCATGCGCCGTTTTAAAGTCTGCGTTGCTACGCTTATCCGCTGAACAGATTAATCAGACTCCAGGCGGCTCCAATCAAAGCAATAAAAAGAAAGAGCACTAACGTAAGAATTAAAGGCTCATACCGCATAAGGGTGCTCCTAAAATTGGGCTAAAACCATGAGCGGTTAATTCCGCCTTCAGATTTTATTTATGTAGTGGGTGCACGCTTAATTGGCTGAATAGCGCTACTAATCCTACTTTAACCGCTTTCATTCTCGTTAATGGTCTGGTAAACGGTCAGCATTCTCCATGCCAAATATTCAGCCGCGACTGTATCCAGACTTGAGTCATGATTTTTGTTAACAAAACGCTTGAAGGCGGGTAAAAGAGCCCACTTATTAGGTGTTTCTCTCATAGTGAAATATCGCGTGCGCGGGCTGCACGGCTTGCTGCTGCGGCAAGTTCCGAGGGTTGGTCTGCTTGTGGTCCAGTGGGCGAAGTATCCGGCTGCCCGCCAAAACCTACTAAGAGAGTATCAATCACCTCTGGCGTTTGGCTGCTTGCCGCCTCGACACCGGCAAACACGGGCGGATCTGAGATGATGGCATCCAGCTTGTTATCCAACCTCTTTAGGGGCCTCAATGAGGAGGGTGCGAACTCATCATAGGAGAAAAAAATATCTGGAAAGTGGTGCCGCCTAAGTTTGCATTACGCTCATGACTCAGAGAACCACCAAGGTTTCTCACGAGTGAAGTAATTACTTTCATTCCCAGCCCGGACATTTTATCGACATCAAAATTTGCTGGAAGCCCACTACCATTGTCACTTACGGTTAAGCAGTATTGTTGCTGATAAGGTGTTAATTTTACGTTGACCTTGGAGGCACCGTATTTCAAGGCATTGGTCACCAACTCGTTAACAATAAGGCCGAGTCGACTCAGTTGTTCGCTGGCCAAGGCGAGTGGGACGGCGTCGACCGAAATCGCCACCTGATCCCCACGACCTAGCATTGTGGACAAGCCTGCACACAGTTGAACCAGATAGTCGGCACTATCGAGGGTGGTGGCAGCCTTGCCGACGTTAATATGTTGATGCACATTTGCTACGGCAAATATTTTAGTTGCCGCTCTAGAAATTTCCTTTGCGGCTTCAGAACTGCCCAACTGAGCACTTTGAATGCTCAGCATCGACACAATCAAATGTAGGCTGTTCATAACTCGATGGTCAATTTCCTCGGCCATCAGGTGGGAATGATTCAGCGCAGCTTGCTTCTCTGCTATGGATCGCATGGCGGAAAGGCGCAGCTCAAGCTGATCCATCACGACGCTTGCAAGATCCGTCAATGTGTCTATCTGTTCTTGGGTAACAGTGCGTGGCTGCGTGTCCAATACGCATAAGGTACCCAAATTGAAGCCATCGTGCGTGTGCAGCGGCACACCAAGGTAAAATTGAAGCCCAAATTCGCCTGCGACGAGGGGATTAGCAAGCGTTCGAGGATCATGCTTGGCGTCCGTTACTAACCAAGGCTCGCTTTGTAAGATCGCTGAGGCACAGAGCCCTGAATTGCGGGGAATTTGTTGTGCTTCCAGCCCATGATGGGACTTGAACCAGATCCGATCGGTATCGACGATACTCACGATTGCTATCGGAGTTCCAAGGAGGCGCGCTGCTATGGCGGTCACACGATCGAATGCGCCATCCGGAGGGGTATCAAGAATGGCATATCTACGAACGATGCTCATCCGAACAGATTCGTCTGAAACCAGTTCAGCAGGAGTATTCATTGTTAATCATCACTCAAAGACCCTAGAGTCGTTGCAATCATGGCTCCCCGAAGGAACCCCTATACCAGTACTTTGAAGCGCTACACCACTTCCGCAAACGTTTATTGGCATGAATGTTAGCAACGTACCAGGGCAGTCAAGCGCGGTGGTGAGGCTTGCGCTCCCTGCGCTCATTAGAGTGGCTGAAGAGGTTTTCGTTCACCGGATATTTTCAACACGTCCAATGGCAGCTTTTGGCCGATAGTTGTCGCTCCTGGCCGCCCGCATTCGGCCAGAAGCGGTCGGTTCATTGCTCTGCTGGCGTTAGTCTTCAACTTTAGCCTCCACGTCTGAAATATCGAAATATAACTACTTAAGACTCCCGGTCAGGAACTGCTGTAACCGCTCGCTTTGAGGCTGTTCCAGCACTGAGCCTGGCGCTCCCGACTCTTCCACCCGCCCCTGGTGCAGAAACATAACGTGGTTCGACACCTGCCTGGCAAACGCCATTTCGTGGGTGACGACCACCATTGTCCTGCCTTCTTCGGCCAGTTGCTGCATGACCTTGAGCACTTCGCCCACCAGTTCAGGGTCAAGGGCTGAGGTCGGTTCGTCGAACAGTATCACCTCGGGTTCCATGGCCAGCGCACGTGCAATGGCGACCCGCTGTTGCTGGCCGCCGGATAAATGCACCGGGTACTGGGCCTCGACTTTTTGTGGCAGCCCCACCTTGGCAAGGTAATGACGCGCCCGCTCCAGTGCCTGCGCCCGACTGATACCGAGCACGCTCATCGGGCACTCGATGATATTTTCCACCACGGTCATGTGGCTCCACAAATTGAAGTGCTGAAACACCATCGATAACCGGCTGCGCAGGCTCCGTAACTGCCGGGGGTTAACCACACACAACTCGCCGATTGAGTTTCTGCGGGTGAGCAACTCTTCGTCATTGACGACAATTCGCCCGGCTGAAGGTTGTTCAAGATGGTTGATACAACGCAAGAAGGTACTTTTCCCGGACCCGGAGGAGCCGATGATGCTAATAACATCACCCGCCCTGGCCTTGAGAGAAACCCCTTTCAATACTTCATGATTGCCGTAGTTTTTATGAACATCTTCAACGATCAATTTATACATTTGAGCAAATCCGAAAGGGGTCAGTGCGTCCGAGGTTTGAGGTAGGTCAGCCAATGCAGTTCGCCGCGTCGAAATAGCCAGATCAGGAAAAAAGCACTGGCGGCGTACAACACTCCGGCAATGCCAAAGGCAGTAAAGGATGCATAGGTCGCCGAGTTGACGTCCCGGGCGATCTTTAGCAAGTCGGGCACCGTGGCGGTAAAAGCTACAGAAGTGGAATGCAGCATCAGAATCACTTCATTGCTGAAAAACGGCAGCGCGCGGCGCAACGCCGACGGCAGAATGATCCGGCGATAGAGTGAGAATCGGCTCATCCCGAAAGCGCTGGCGGCTTCGATTTCGCCATGACCTGTTCCTCTGATGGCACCGGCGAAAATCTCGGTCATGTAGGCACAGGTATTGAGCCCGAAGGCCAGTACAGTGCAGTTGAAACCGTCACGGAAAAACGCGTTGAGTAAGTCCTGGGACCGCACCACATGCAAGCTGTACACCCCGGTATAAAAGAACAACAGCTGGATGTACAACGGGGTACCACGAAATACGTAGGTGTAACACCAAACCGGAAGGCGCAGCAGCGGGTTGCGGCTGACTCGGAGAATTGACAACGGCACTGCGAGCACAAAACCCATCACCACCGAAAGTATGAGCAGCCACAACGTCACCGCCAACCCGGAAAAATACGGCCCATCACTCCACAGGTAAGCCTGCCAGTACTCCTGGAGAATATCGTTCATAACGCAGCCTTCCTGACGCCAACCGAATAGCGGCGCTCCAGCCACAGCAACACACCATTGGAAACCGTGGTAATGGCGAGGTAAATCAGGCCGCCGACCAGCGTGAAGTAAAAGAACTGCATCGAGCCCTTGCCTGCATCCTGTGTAGCCTTGACCACATCTGTCAGCCCGATGATCGATACCAACGCAGTCGACTTGATCAACACTTGCACGTTGTTGGAGATGCCGGGGAGCGCATGACGCAACATTTGCGGGAACAGGATTTTGCGAAAGGTCTGCCCGTGGGTCATGCCGTAAGCTCTCGCCGCTTCGATTTGCCCCACCGGAACTGCCTGGAAGGCGCCGCGAAAAGTCTCGGTAAAGTAGGCCCCGTAAATGAATGCCAGTGTCACGACACCGGCCAGAAACGGGTCGATATCAATTTGGGCAATGCCCAGCCAATCGGTCATCCGGTTGAGCACCATTTGCAGACCGAAGAAGAGCAGCAACATGATCACCAGGTCCGGCAAGCTGCGGATCACGGTCGTATAAACCGTGGCCAGCGTGCGCAACAAACGATTGGAGGATAACTTGGAACTGGCGCCCATCAGTCCGGCCAGGACGGCGATCAGCAATGAACAAAGTGCCAGTTTGAGGGTAGCCAGGGTTCCCAGCAGAATCTGCGGGCCAAAACCTTCCAGAAACATCTCACTCTCCTTGTTATTGTTAGGGTGAGGTGAAGGGGGCAGCAGAGCGCTCGAACGAGCGCTCTGTTCAAGGTCAGCGACGACGCGTCAGTTGGCGCCGTAGACGTCAAAATCGAAGTACTTGTTGTTGATCCGCGCGTAAGTACCGTTGGCTAGAATGGTTGCCAGGGCTTTGTTCAAGTCTTCGCGCAACGCGACATCCTCCTTGCGCAGACCAAGGCCATCACCGACGCCGAAGTAGCCTGGGGCATCCAGAGTGGCACCGGCAAATTCATAATCCTTACCCGCCGCTGTCTTCAAGAAGCCATAACTGGCTTGAATAGAACCCTGCAACGAGGCATCAAGTCGCCCGACTACCAGGTCGGCGTACACCTGATCCTGATTTTGATAGGAAACAACGTCCACGCCTTTGGAACCCCAAACCGCTTTGGCAAAGGACTCCTGGGTTGAACCCTGCTCCACACCAATGCGCTTGCCCTTGAGCGATTCGAGGGTCGGCTCTAATCCCGATCCGCGTTTTACAACTAACCGTGCCGGCGCGTTGGACACCTTGTCGGTAAACGATATCTGTTCTTGGCGTTTGGGAGTGACAGTCATCGAGGAGGCCACCGCATCGAACTTGCGCGCCAGTAGTGCCGGGATCATCCCGTCCCAACTACTTTCCACCCAGACGCATCGGGCTTTCAGTTCGGCGCACAACGCCTCGGCGATATCGACCCCGAAGCCGGTCAGCGAGCCATCCTGGTTCTTGTATTCCAGGGGTGGATACGTCGGATCCACCCCCAACTTCAACACTTTGCCGGACCAGTCGGCCGCCCCCGCCAGGCCCGAGGACGTCAGGAATACCAGGGAAGCGACTGCAATTATCTTGTTCATTTTTATTCCTCTTCAGGCGGCAGGTTTTTTACAAGCGCAACAGGCGAAAATGCTCTGTTTCAACATAGAAAACGTTCGACCAGCTTGACCCAATAGCTCGCGCCCACCGGCAGGCAGTCGTCATTAAAGTCGTAGCCGGGGTTATGCAGCAGGCAGCCGCCGTCTCCCTCGCCGTTGCCGATCACCAGATAGCTACCGGGGCATTTTTCCAAGACAAAAGCAAAGTCCTCGCTGGCCGTGAAGGGCCGCAAGTCATCAATCAGGTGCTCCTCTCCTAGCCAGTCGCGGGCGACCTCATAAGCAAATGCTGTCTGTTCGGGATCATTGATCAACACCGGATGGCAATGCTGGTAATCGATCTGGACCCGTGCGCCAAAACTCTCGGCCTGGCCCTTGACCAATTCAGTGATTCTGAGCTCCAGCAATTGGCGAATCTCGGGGGTCAGGGCGCGTACGCTCAGGCTCAGATCGGCGCTGGACGGGATGACATTTGAGGCGCTCCCGGCATGCAGAGAGCCGACCGTGATAATTGCCATCTCCTGCGGTTTAACGTTGCGCGAGACAATACTCTGTAGAGCCATCACGATCGAGGCACCGACCACCACCGGGTCGACGGCTTTGTGCGGTACCGCGCCATGGCCCCCGTTGCCGATGATTTTGATGTTCACCGTGTCGGCGGACGCCATGAACGGTCCACTGTAAAACCCCAAATGCCCGACTGGATAACCCGGCACGTTATGCATGGCAAAGATCGCATCGCACTGAAACCGTTCGAGCAGCCCGTCCTCCAGCATTTTCCGGGCACCGCCCAGTCCTTCTTCCGCCGGTTGGAAAATCAGGTGCACTGTGCCATTGAACGCCCGTGTCCGGGCCAGATACTGACCGGCTGCAAGCAAGACTGCCGTATGACCGTCGTGACCGCAAGCATGCATCACACCGTCGAACCGGCTGGCATAGGACAGACCCGTGGTTTCCTGTATCGGCAACGCATCCATGTCAGCGCGCAAGCCAATGGACCGCCCCTCGCCATTTTTCAGGGTCGCAACGACCCCGGTCTTGCCCACTCCGATGCTGACCTCAAAGCCCCACTGAGTCAAACACGCTGCAACCAGTTTGCTAGTGGCGAATTCTTCAAAACCCAGTTCAGGGTGCGCGTGAATGCTCTGACGTATCGCGATCATTTCATCTTGCATCGCGGCAATACCAGGCAGGACCAGGCCGGCATTCATGGGTGTTCTCCTTCGGCAGGGTTATGCGGCAGCGAAAGCGCTGTCGGGTCGATCTTATGGAGCGGACGCTGGGCTGGGGAGGCCCAGTTTGGTTATGATGACAACCATGAGCTGTCATTAGGGTGGGCAGATGAAACTGCATCAATTACATGCGCTGATTGCCAGCGCCGAAACCGGCAGCATCCGCGCGGCCGCTCGTTCGCTGGAGATTTCCCAGGCTGCTGTGACCAAAGCGCTGCGCGAGTTGGAAACCAGCCAGCAGTTACCGCTGTTTACCAGAACCGTCAGCGGTCTGAATTTCACCGAATACGGCAAAGTGCTTCTGACTCATGCCCGCTTGGTGATCAAGCAACTGGAGCACGCACAGACCGAGCTTGATCACATGCGCGGGAAGGCCCAAGGACGGCTCTGCGTCGGGATCACCCCATGGGTCGCCCTGACGTTCCTGCCCGAAGTCGTGCTGGCGTTTCGCGAACGTATGCCACAAATCAAGTTGGAACTGTTCGAAAGCCTGATGGCCGTTGCCCAGCCCCTGCTGCGCGACGGCAGCATGGACTTCGCGATCGGCCAACTCCATCCCACAGAATCGACCCAGGAGTTCGCTAGCGAAACCTTGCTCGATTACCAGACCTCTGTGCTGGTCCGCGAGGGTCACCCGCGACAGCATGCGCGATCGATCCACGAGTTACTGGAAGAGGACTGGACCCTGAACTATGCGCCGGACGGGCACGACGGGCTGATGCAGGAGCTCTTCTGGAAGCACGGAGCGAAGATCGATGAGAGTCGAATCGTGCGTGCTCATTCACTGGCCATTTTGCAAATGATGGTCGAGCGTTCCGACATGTGCACTTGGGGACCGTCTATCGTCAGCATAGCCCCGCCATTCCTGGGGCGACTAGTGTCCTTGGGGCTGACCGAGCAGTTCGAGCCCCGACAGCTGAGCATCGTAACGCGCCGCAATGGCGCACTTAGCAGTTCGGCGGTCTGCTTCACCGAATGCCTGTTGCAGGTCATTCGACACCATGCGCGCTCGGCCAAAAAAGAAGACCGTGCGCTATTTGAAACCTTACGGCTGCGGCTATGATCTGCATGCAATGCCAGCATTCCCGATTATATTGTTGCCCGCTTAACAGTCCGCTTAACAGTCCGCTTTTGGCCGTTCTCTGCCGACCATGGTTTCAAAGTATGCCTGTCAAATCCGGTGCAGTCGGTGGTCAGTACGATGCAAATGACTGGTCAGGTCGAATGCATATGCGTGGGCAAGTGGCAGTCATCCCTCGTGCGCACGTTTTTACTCCCCCCGGCCAGAGCGTACTGGCCAGGAAGCATTCCACATCGAATTATTGGCGAAACCTAGATGCATGCGCTGTTATCTCAAAGCTTTCTCGGCCCGCGAGGATCCAACGAAATTATATTTGACGCAGGCAACTGCCGCTCAAGCTCAGCGATACGGTCATACAGCTCAATGATTTTCGTATCCGCTTCGCTCAATAAACTTGCGAGTTGGTCGCGCTGCCGGGCTACTTCCTCAATCCGATCACGCAGGGCGCGGCTTTTCTGGCGGGCGAGAAGATTTACCTGGTTCAACGAAGGAGGTCGCTCCTCCGCATGTTGTTCCACGTAGGTTTTTATCTCAGCGATGAGACTCGGGAAACGAGATTTCTTAAGCGCCGACGGATCGCTCCCGGCCTCTTTGGCCACGTTGTTTTGAGTGACCGGTGTCCCCTTCGGTAGAAGCTGTGGCCTATTGAGTTTCAGGCGCTCAAAAGCATCACGATATTGATCAGCCGCTCTGCGGCGAGCAGGGAGTTCAACGTCCATTTGCGCTCCCTACGACACGACGAAAGCTTTGCTACGCTTCGCTGTTGAGCCATCAAAGATTTCATTAGCGGACTTCCATCCTGAGCAGTAACAAGCCGCTCTTTGAGTACGTGCTCAAGATCGTCTACCGCGCCCAATCGTTCTGAGTCATACAGCACATCAGGGCAAGGTTTTGCATCCACTGAATCACCGCCCCCGCAATGGGCAATGTTGTCAATTCCGCCGTACGGACAAGGCTTGCGACTCGAACAAACGCCAAGAATGATCGGGCGACAGGCAACCGCGCCTTTCTTTGCCAAACCAATCATCTTCTTCGCATCCTCTGGCGAAATCAGGCGAACGATCTCAGCCTTTCGTTTTTCTCCGTGGGGACTGAAAAAACGCTCACTCGTAAGCTGCTGCAACTCTCTTCCAAGCGTCTCGTACATTGTGCGAACGTACAGTGTGTGAGCTTTTTCCTCGAGGCGCATTTGCGAGTGATTTTGTCCGTAATAAAGGCTCATCGCTCGAGTGACATGCTTGAGCTGAAACTGAAGCGAAGCATCACTTACGAGCCCGGAAGCTTGCATATTCACTGCGCCAGATCTACGCAACTGATGCCACGCTAACGGCCATACTGCGCCTACTTGATACTCCTCGGGCAATGTAGGCGTAGCAAGCCGGGCCAGTTTCAAATCCTCAGTCGTAATACGCAAGCGTTCCAAGTCAAAGAGCTTGCTGTGCTGTTCCAAAAGAACGGCATATGACGGGATGCTCGGTCTTAGTGAGTGATGGCCTTTATTTCGCAATGAGCTCCATGGCTCGTAAGAAAAGTCGCTCAAATAACGTCCGGCGATAACTTTCGCGTCTGCGTGAGGTGCATATAGTGTGCGGAACAGAGAAATGGTCTCCATGGCCTTTACGGCGATCGCCACGGATGGGGATGTGACCCAAAGCGCGTCGCTATCAGCTAGCGTTTTTGTCGTCTGCCCACGTAACAAAAAAATGTCACCGAAACTCTTGTCGTGCTCGACGTCAAGGCACCCGGCTCGAAGATTCCATGCTTCCTCGACCCGCATAAGACTGAAGTTAAGGATGTAGGCTAATCCCGCTCCGTTGACCAGTTTTAGATAGCTAGTCAGCGATCCGATATGAAAGCCGCCACTCCGACCCACCCAACGTTCAAGTAGCTCCAAGATGCCGAAGCGTTTCGCGGTATCTGCAAATGCGCCGACAAAACGAAGCCCCGTTTTAGACCCGGTTAACTGATTACTATGGCCGCTAAAAGGCGAGGCGTTTGCGCAAGCTGTTCTCTCCGAAACCCTCTTGTTATGTTCGTAAGTCGCGAAGCAAAACCGGTAACATGCTTCAACCTGTTCTCGATGGGACAAGAAGTCATCGAGGCACTCTCGCAGCCTTGTAACTTGGTAGCGCCAAATACGTGGAGGAATGTAAGGTGTTTGAGCTGTGTGGTGAGCTGGAAAAAGCGCAGCCAGACGGGTGAGGGAGGCTGAATCCATCAACGTAAACCCTAGGGTACTCCGGGACGCGTAGAGCTCATGCATTAACGACAGAAACTCGGTTTTTCTTGAGGAATGAAGAAACGCCGGGATCCGTTCACAAACGCGTGGAAAGTGGCTCAATTCGCTGGCAAGTATTCCTGCCTCTTCGCAAAGCACAAATAGTCGGCGCATATGATCGAAGCGCGTTTTAAGGGATCGGTAGCCACGAGCGCCGTAGGGCCCGTATAGCCACCAGCCAGTGATGATTCGAAGTAAATTTGCGTTCTTCGAGCTAATTGGCGTCGCTGATTTTTTAATTGGCCCATCACCAAAATTCAGGGTCAATGCCTTCTTAGCCCATGGATCAAGCCTCCAAACGGGATCGCCCCAACGGCTTATTACTTTGCCCTGCGCATCAATTACGACCGGCCAATCAGGTGGCGGCGGCCAGCTCTCTGGACGGTAGTTTAATGCTCCAGGAACGGCGAGAGGCGACTCGATTGAAAGCCCTAACGTCGTGAGCATATTCATAGGGAAGGCCCCGCTGTGACTTCTGCAAGCCGAATAAAACCGTCCCAAGCCGGGTGATAATACTCCTCTGCTATGCGAGCCAATGCCTCATCAACCCAAAGCCGCCGCACCTCGCTACTGTCTTGAAAGAATCGTAACTTCGCACTCAGGCGCTCGACCGCAAGCATCGCCGGATGGTCAGCCTCGCCAGACCTATCCGTGCACGTTGGGCGATATCTAGCTAGCTCCAAGCTCTTGAGCACTCGCAAACTACTCAGAGACCAGACGTGATCCTCGCTTTCAATATCCCGATGATTGACGCAGAAAAGGCAGCCCGCTGCGTTGATACAATCCGGATCAGGAGCATTAGTCGGAGCATCCACGACAGTCTCTGGTATCGGCGCCACACAAGTACCTGGAGCAGGTGAGCAAACTACGGGATCTGCTTGCCGGTGAAATCGAGTGATTTCAATCATCGCAATTTGGGGATTGGGCTCGGCGTACACACGAATCAAAGTTTCAGCGGTGTGCTGTGCGATTTCCGCCACCAGGTCGGGGCGTTGCGACTCACGTAAAAGCCAATTGATACGCGCACCCCGAAGCTTACGAGGTCGAACGAATCGAACACTGGAATCGGTGCAGACGCGCGCAATAGCCGTGAACTGAGGAGCTTCTAAAACGAGACGCCCCCCAGGGCGGACGAGAGGAAAAAGAAGTCCCTCTAGATCGTCAGGAAACCACGTGTTACGCCACTCAATGTAGCGTTCGAACCACTGCTTGTAGCTTGAGAAAACGTCAAACAGCACTTCACCCTGACGGCGTTTTTTGTAAGACCTCACTTGGTAACCATCAAAATGACTCGTGTAATGGTATTGGTCGATCCGAAGCTGATGCGCCTGCGACAAATTCATGCCGGTTTGTGCGATGAACATGAGCAGCTCGGCTTCGATTCGCAGATTCACTGCCGGGTATCGAGTCTCGATTGAAACGTCAGCGCTCCGAAGTTCGCGGTTTCTAAGGATGGCCGCAATCTGGAATTTGGTTTGAGGTCGAATCCGTCGTGACGCTACCTTCTCTGTATCGCGCAGGCCGCACCAGATAGGTAGCGTCGAACCCGACCGCAACTCCACGTGGATGGGAAGTGGCCCCGCCACAGCTTCATAGGTAAGGGACGTACAGACGTCGGCAATGAACTGCCCGAATGAAAAGCTCTCTTCTAAACTTTGCTTATCAGCGCGCCCATTACTGGCCTTTCCGTTGCCTCTAGGCTTGCGGATTCGGGTGCTGTACAGAAGCGTCGAGCTTCGGCCTAGAACTCGGTCGAGCATCGTCGCAGTTAAACTTGCCGCGTCGTATAATGATCCGGCAGTTAGATATCCTTCCGCGCGATGACGCTTTAGAAGATGTTCAGCCCACCCCAAGTATTCCTCCGCGACCGTATCAATGCTCAACGGACGCTCGCACTGATCCACCCACTGAAAAAACTTCCTCAACGCACCAATCTTGTTATTTGCCGAAAAGCGGCTCCTCCCGCCGACAAGGTCGTCGGTCAAACAGTCATGAAGCCCCTTCACAAGCTCTGCCCGCTCTAGCAAAGGATCACCCAAAGCACCTGATGTAATTTCACTGCGTACAGTCTTCACTTTTGCCTTAGCACCACCGCTGTATAAAAGTGGTGCCAGATCCCAGGGCGTCTCATTTTTCGCGTACTCAAGCATTGGAAACGTTAGGTCTGAAAACGTCAGATTATTCATTGCTTGCTCCCTGCATCGAAGCAATCCCTGCAAACGCAGTCATGAAGCTGTTCGCAATGGCTTGCTTGGCGGGTGCGGCTTGAACAAATTTGATGTATTTGAAGGTGGTAGCCTCCGAATTTCGACCGTGAAGCAATGCATTGCTGACAGTCGCAATCACTATCGCCACATCAGTGCAATTTGCTAAAGCGAGCCTAGCTAACTCAGTTCCAAAGGTGCATCGGGATTGGTGGAAGCGAAATTTCCTGAGCGCTTTGATGCCCGACGCGATGCCTAATTTTCTAAGCGATGACATCTCAACGTTTATGGCCGAAGACTGATCACTGTTGCGACGTCCGAAAGGGTTTCCGAAACGTGTCAAGAACACTAAGTCTTGGTGCTCGCCAGCAGCAGATGCCTCGCGAGTCAACCTGCGAAGACCCTTGGCGTACACCAAGACTTCTGAACACAAAGCTTCGGGAATCCATACCTGGCCAGTTACCGCAAATTTGGTATGCACGGGCGGGGACGCACCTGGCCCTACGGATATCAGAAGCAGACCTTTAGCAGACGGATCATGTAAGGCACGCTCCAACGTGTCGATGCGAAGGTCACAGATCGTTCCCAGTCGCATACCCGTAAAGAAACCTAGAGCCAACATCAGGTAAAGCTCGGGTGAGGCGCTCTGTTTTGCGAAATCGAGAATGGCGTCGCGATCAACCGCAGAAACTGGAAGTAGCCCACCTTCCAAAGTGCCCCCAATGCGTTTTCGGTTTGGAATACCCAGATCGGTGGTGGTGCCAGCTAGCGTTCGCTCGAAGCCGACCTGATCAAAGTATTTGATGAAATAACGCTTGTCTTGCCACAGCGGCAATAGCGGGTTTAGAAGGCCACACCTCCTAATCCACCTGTAGAAACTGATGCAGTTACGCATGTACTCGGAAGCCGTGACAGGACTGATATGACCAGCATCACGAGCCTTGATAAGCGCCCCACGGTATTGAACAAGACATCGATCAGCCTTTCGAGACGGAAACTCAAACCACTGAAGCCCGCGACTCTCCAAAAACTTCGCGTAGTTCAAAAGCCCGTTCAGGTTGCTAGAAACGGTCTTAAGGAGTACGTCACCGTTGGTGACTCTCTCCATAGCCCATAGATTGGCTTCTCTCCAGGGCAATCCGTCTTCCCAGAATATTTGAGGTAGTCCTTCGATCACTACACGGGAGCTATTCAGCGAGTAGGTAATCAGGCGGTCTTTGACAGAAAGGTCATGCGGACTGAAGTGAATGTGTTCGACGGTAGGCAAGGGAGATCTCTGTAAGAACAAGCGTCAATGTCCATGGGGACGCCATCTAACTTTGGACGTCCACGGTATGCAACTTATTCTTATCGATGCTGTACACCTCGACCGCCGGCACCATCGCCTCGATCAGCGTCATGACCCGTTCGCTGATATCGCCGTAGAGCGCGTAGTTCGACGAAAACGCGACGATGCCGTGCTGCCGCAGCTTGTGTTTAATCTGGAAATACGGCTCGCCCATTTTCACGAAGGGCTTGGCATCGTAGCTGCGCGCGATCACGCACCCGTCGTTGTTCGACAGGACCACGATCGGAACTTTGGCCAGGTCAGGGCGAAACACTCGTTCGCAGCTGGCGTAAAAGCTGTTGCAGTCGATCAGGCCGAAGACGGGCGATGGCTTAGACATGGCTGCGCACGGTTCCGGTAATCACACCCCAGATCTGCAGTTCGTCGCTCTCCAACACATAGCGCGCTGGGTATTTTGGATTTTCCGACAGCAGGATGACTTCCTTGCCGCGAATGCACAGGCGCTTGCAAACGGGATCATTGTTGAGCAAGGCAATGACGATATGGCCGTGGACCGGCTCCAGCGATCGATCAACTACCGCCAAATCGCCCTCAAAAATTCCGGCGCCCTGCATGCTGTCTCCTATGAGGGATACCAAATAGACGTGCGGCGCCCGGATGTTCATCACCTCATCGAGCGAGATGTGTGCCTCGATGTGGTCGGCTGCTGGCGACGGAAAACCGGCCGGCACCTGAAACAGACAGAGCGGCAGCTTCCGACCACCTTCTGCAATTAGACCCAAAATTGAAAAGCTCATAACGCACTATTTCCGACACTGTACGAATATACAGTTAACTTTCATAATGCCTTGCGGTCAATTTTTGTAAGTGATTTCTGATAAGTGGGTAGGCTATGTGCGGACGACTTTCCCAGTACGACGGTATCCATGACTTCGTCGCCGCGCTCAGCATGCCTAATGCGCTGGTTAACAATGCCGGAGAGAAGCCGTTTGAGCGATACAACGCCGCGCCCTCCACGTAACTCGCGCTTTTCCATCAGGAAGGCGACTACCTGCACGCGGATATGATCCGCTGGGGCTGGCGTCCGCACTGGGCCAAGGACCGGGCCGCGCCGATCAACGCCAGGGTTGAGAAGGTCGCCCACGGTCCGTTCTTTCGTGCTATCTGGCCGCACCGGGCAATCATCGCGATCAACAACTGGTTCGAATGGGTGGACGAAGGCGGGCCGAAAAAGCAGCCTTATCTCATTCGGCGACGGGACCGGTCACCCATCTTCTGCGCCGCTATTGGCCAGTACCCGAACGCCGAGCATGGGCCGGGCGAGCACGACGGTTTTGTGATCATCACCGCCGACAGCGCGGGCGGTATGGTGGACATCCACGACCGGCGTCCGGTGACGTTGTCACCAGAGCTGGCCCGAGAATGGTTGGATCCGGCTACGCCAAAAGAACGCGCCGAACAAATAGTGCTGCTGCAGGGTGAGCCCACCAAAGCATTCGAGTGGTTCAAGGTCGACCGTGCGATCGGTAATGTCCGCAATCAGGGGCCTGATTTGATCGAGCCGATCGAAGATGAGCCTACAGGCGATCTGTTCTAAATGGGCGCGAGGGACTTTAGGCGCTCTTCAACAGCCGATTCAAAAATGATGTAGAGCCGCTCTGCGTCACCATCTCTCAATCCTCCCGCCGTTTCCATTCCAAGGACAAAGCCCTCGGCTCGAGCGCCCGCCTTCACGGCGACAATCATCGAGTCGGCGCGTCCGATCTGCGCAAGAAGCCGGTCAGCCTCGCGCTTCATCTTGTCGCTGAGCAGTACATTTTCCATGGAGGTCTCCTTTTATCTCGACATCCCATACATCACCAGCAGGACCACCGAGGTCCAACCAATCGTAAGCAGGATGGAAAGACCTAGTAGCCGCTTATCCATGTTCAAACATCTGTCAATTCGGTGAATACCGAATGATGGGCCAAGCTGATACACCCGACAAGAACGGCAAGAGGCCATCACGACTCCACAGCGAGGTAGTAGCCTCCACTAAAACAGCCCTCCTAATGCGGCTGGCTCCCAGTTCATAATCACCAGCTCACCGGTGACCTCTGCCTTCCCCTCCCGCTGATTAGTGTTGCAGTAGCGGATGTCCACCTTTTCGAAATGAAATCCCGCGAACGCTCGCCGAATGTCCGGATGATCATTGATGCTGACCATGACCTTGCCTTTGCAGCGGCGCATGAAGTCGGCCATCCGCTCGTAGTTCTCAAATGGAAAATCCACACCGTAGCCAGCGGTCTGCCAGTAAGGCGGGTCCATGTAGTGGAACGTATGGGCACGGTCGTAACGTTCAGCGCATTCAAGCCATGGGAGATTTTCAACATAGGTGCCGGACAGGCGCTGCCACGCGGCCGAGAGGTTTTCCTCGATCCGCAGCAGATTGATGGCCGGTCCAGTGGTCGCGGTACCGAAGGTCTGCCCGGTGACTTTGCCGGCAAAGGCATGATGCTGCAGGTAGAAAAATCGGGAGGCGTGTCAGTTGCGGCAGGAACATTTGGAAGATCAACTGAACGCCCTCCTGGGCTTGCAGACCGGCGAGATCCGCATCGTCCTCAGCCAGGGTTGCGTCGATACATTGATGGAGTCGGTGCTGACGGATTTCTGCCGTACTTATCCCGAGCAACGGGTGCTGTTGGACGTTTTGCCGGTAGACGAGGTCCTTGCTGAAGTCGCGCAGAACCGAGCCCACATCGGGCTGGCCTATAATCCGGGCGCCCATCCGGACATCGAATACCGCCTCAGCGAGCCGCAGCCGGTGGAGTTACTGGTAAATCAGGCATCCGCTGGCGCTGCGTGGAACGCCAGTGGAAGTCAGGGAGCTGCTGGATTACTCGTGTCACGGCTTCTTTAAATCGGCCTGCGCGCGCCTGCTGGTCAAGGCACGGTGACCGTTGCCTGCGGCCGCAGAGGAATGTCTGAAATGGATAGCCGAACGTATGCCGTTGTTTGCTCATGCCATTATTCTCTAGTCAGAAAAGTCCTGGGAGACTCGCCCATAACCCGCCGAAACATCGCACTGAACGCACTGGGGCTGGCGTAACCGAGGTCGCGAGCAATGACGCCAACCGCGTGCCCCTTCTCCAGGCGATCGAGCGCCGTCGCCAGTCGCACCTGCTGCACCCAGTGACGGAACGTCAGCCCAGTCTCCTTGAGAAACAAGCGAATCAATGTACGGGAGCTGGCGCCCACCTCCTGCGCCCAGTAATGCACGGAATGAGCGTATTCAGGTTTTTCCAGAATGGCACTGCAAACAGTCATCAGTCGCCGGTCCACAGGCCAGGGAATCTGTAGCGGCAAGCTCCGCGACCGCTCGAGCTCGCTGAGAATCAGTGCCACGATGTGCGTATTGCGGCTGTCTTGGGCGTATTCAACGGGCTGATCGGCCAGCGCGAGAATCAGTTCGCGCAGCATCACCGAGACCTCCAGGACCTTGCAACTGTCCCCGAAACGCGCCGAGACCTGTGGCTCGATATACACCGACCTCAGTTTCACCGGGCTCAGCATTAATTGGTCATGGAGCACGCCCGCAGGAATCCACAATGCCCGTTTGGGCGGCAAGAACCACAGCCCGCTGGGCGTCACCACGCGCATCACCCCACTGGAGGCGTATAAAACTTGGCCGTGCCGATGAGTGTGCGGCGGGTTGTATTCACCCGTCTGCTGGTTTCGCACCAGAATTGTCATCAGCCGCGGGACGTCTAGGTAATCAAGGTAATCCTCACTACGATCCGGATGCGGCTCACCGGTCACAACTGTGCGCACGTCTCGCTTCATTGACCAACTCTTAGAAGTGTCCACCGCGTCTGACCTGCCGCTAGCAGGTAATCGGCGCTAAAAAACTTGTCACTTTGTCGACGAAAGCTGGCATTAGCCATGTTCTGACACTCGGTACCCTTACGCTAAATGCAACCCACTCACCGAGGATCTGAACATGACGGAGTCACCCGCGTCCATTACAAGCAAGCACACTGTGGCCGCAGTTATAGGCCTGCTCGTCCTTTCCATCGCATTACGGCCTGCGATTGTCTCTATCGGTCCTATTTTGCTGCTGATTCAGCAACGCTTCCAGTTGAATTACACCCAAGCCGCCCTCCTGACGTCGATCCCGGATGTCTGCATGGGTATCTTCGCGCTAATGGCGCCCAAGCTGATACTGCGCTTTGGTACTGATCGCTGCGTGGTTGCCGCGCTGGGTCTGCTGGGCGCTGCCAGTCTAATGAGGGCTGTCTCTCCCAATCCTGCGTTCCTGCTAGGCAGCACTTTTCTTATTAGCGTCGGAATAGCGATCGCCGGGGCGCTCATCGGCGGCTGGATCAAAGCGCACTTTTCGCGCCACGCGGCCTTTTTCATGGGTATCTACGCCGCTGGCCTGAGCGTTGGTGCGACTATCGCTGCCGTGTTTACCGCACCGATCGCCGAATTTACGCAAAGCTGGCGCGTGGGCACCGGAATCTGGAGCGTACTCTGTGTCAGTGCAGTCATCAGTTGGATATGGATGGCTGGACGCTTTAAGTCAGCGCCAGGCGCACCGAACAAAAGCCCCCGATTGCCGGTACTACTGCCATGGGCCAACCCTCAGGCATGGCTCGTAGCCGTCAACTTTGGAGCAAGTCAATTCGTGGTGTACGCACTGTTCGCCTGGCTGGCCCCGGCATCGTCCGAAACAGCTGTTACCGGACTGCCTTCCGGCATCTTGTTGGGCCTGTTCACGTCGGTATTCGCGGTCGCCAGCGTTGGCGCCGGAATGTTCCCCGGCAAGGCTCATGATCGAAGACCGATGCTGGGCTTTTCGACTTTACTGGTGATGCTGGCCATGGCGGGTATGGCCTTCGCCCCGGCCCTGGCCCCCATTTTGTATGTATTACTGGCTGCGATCGGCTTGGGGATGGGGTTCACCTTAGGTATGACCTTGCCCTTGGACAATGCGGCAAATTCCGAACAGGCCGGCGCCTGGACAGTATTCACGCTGTTCGTAGGCTACCTGGTCGCAGCTCTGGGCCCCCTTTGCTTCGGCGGTCTACGTGACTATACCGGCAGTTATACCTCTGCTTATGAAATGCTGTTCGCAGTTGCATTGTTGATGTTGTGCATCACACCGCTGCTCAAGCCGGCACAAGAGGATGGCCTTCAAACAGCAGTGTTTTGATCTTTCGCACGACAAGGCCACCAAACCGACACCTTGATGTAATTGACCGCCACCAACCTCAGTCGTTAAAAACGCTGATTCTGAGGTACGGCGAAATGAAGGGTTTAAGGTGAGTCAGATGGAGCACGTAGATCACATTCTAATAGTTGATGACGATCGCGAGATCAGGGAACTGGTAGGCAACTCCTCAAGAAAAGCGGCCTGCGCACCACCGTTGTGGCTGACGGTCGATAAATGCGCTCCTTTCTGTAGTCCACGCCCGTCAACCTGATCGTAATGGACATCATGATGCCGGGTGACGATGGATTACTGCTATGCAGAGAACTGCGTGCAGGAAAACATAAAAATACGCCGATCCTGATGCTCACTGTGCGTAATGATGAGACCGACCGAATCATCGGTCTTGAAATGGGCGCAGACGATTACCTTGTCAAACCGTTCGCTGCCCGTAAACTGATTGCGCGCATCAATGCCGTGCTGCGTCGCACACGCATGTTGCCGGCCAACCTCATAGTCAGCGAGGCGGGTCGGCTGTTGGCGTTTGGTAAATGGCGCATGGATACCACTGCGCGCCATTTGCACGATGGACTAGGTACTATTGTCACCTTGAGCGGTGGCGAATACCGATTGCTGAGGGTATTTCTCGGCCACCCTCAACGCGTACTCAGCGGTGACCAATTACTCAGTCTGACCCAGAGTCGCGATGCCGACCTGTTCGACCGTTCATCTACTGGTCAGCCGTTTGCGCCAGCGCTTGCTGGACGACGCCCGAGACCCGGCTTATATCAAGACAGTTCGCAACGAAGGATACGTGTTCACCTACCCGGTTTAGATCATGGGAGAAAAGCCATGAAGTCACCACGTTGACCACGAACGCTGGCCTCACGTTTGTCGGTGATTTTTCTCGTCAGTTTGATAGTTGCCCACGGGCTGACCTTTGGTTTGCAATTCTATGAGCGCTCCCGAGCCGCAATGACTCTGATGTTGGGCAATTTAGAGCAGGATTTGACCATCACGGTTGCGATGCTCGAACGCCTGCCAGCCAAGGAGCGAGGTGCCTGGTTGCCCCTCTTTGAGCACGCCAACTACCCGATCAACTCGATGAAGGTCAGGCTGGTACCCAAATGGATATGGCCACCGCGCTAGCCTCAGTGCGATCTATAAAGGCGACGCCTCGGACGTGACTATGGATCGACGTTCACTAATATCAGTGACGTTCGGCCGCATTATCAGGCGCACCTGCGCCTAAGCGACGGCAGTCCGTTGACGATTGATGTCCGGCCTTCAATAGCCCCGATATCGCCTTGGCTACCCTTGCTACTCATCGTGCAACTGCTCTGGTTGTTCGGCTGTACGTGGCTTGCGGTACGTACTTCCATTCGGCCCTTAACTCGTCTTGCCAAAGCTGTCGACACTCTTGATCCAAACGGCCAGGGCGAGCATCTTGAAGTGACAGGCCCGGTCCAGGTCGCCTATGCAGCTGTTGCATTTAATACCTTGCAGGAGCGTATCGCGACACACGTCACAGAGCGTATGCAACTGCTAGCCGCCATTTCACACGATTTGCAAACGCCCATCCCCCGCATGAAATTACGCGCCGAGTTCATGGAGGAGTCTGTCGAGAAGGACAAACTGTGGAATGACCTGAGCGAGATGCAGCATTTGGTCAAGGAAGGCGTGGCTTACGCGCGCAGTATGGATGGTACGGTCGCCCAACGTCCGAGCCTGGGCCAAGAAATACGGCAGCAGGGATTGGTGGTCATTGGCGTCCATGCCCCCAAATTTGGTTTCGAGCGAGATATAGATAATGTCCGCCGCGGTGTCCAACAGGCGGGCGTTGACTATCCGGTGGCCATCGATAACGACCATCGTATCTGGCAAGCATTCGGTGACAACGCATGGCCGACTCTGTTCTTCATTGATGCTTAATGACATATCCGCTACGAGAAAATCGGCGAAGGCGAGTACGAAGAGTCTGAGCGCGTCATCCAGCAGTTGCTGACCGAAGCCGACGCTCACCAAGTAAGCGCAGAGGTTGTTACAGCTGCTGGAGAAGACTCCGAGGCGGCAGCCGACCGGGACAATCTCCGATCTCCGGAAACTTATGTCGGCTTTGACCGCGCCGAACGATTCGTGTCGCCTTCAAGTGCGGTCCCCGATCGACAGCAACATTACGTCATACCCGACCAGGTAGCGCTTAACCATTGGGCGTTATCCGGAGACTGGAATATCGGTGGTGAAGCTGCAGTGGCGCCTCAGGCTAACGGCAAAATCGTCTCCCGCTTCCATGCGCGGGACCTGCATCTGGTTATGCGACCCTCACCGTCCGACTCTGCAGTACGTATTCCCGTGACCTTGGACGGAAAGCCACCCGGCTCGGCGCATGGCACCGATGTCGAAAGCGATGGAAATGGTACGGTTAACCGCGCTGAAATGTATCAACTCATACGTCAGCTTCCCCCTATACGCGATGAAGAGATAGAGATCGAATTTCTAGACCCAGGCGTCAAGATTTGTGCCTTCACGTTTGGCTGACCAAATAGGTACAGCGCCGGAGATCTTCATTGCCAGCGCTGTACTCAACTCACCAAGTCCTCGGTCGCGATGACGATATGCCATTTGCCTGCGGCGATATTATTAACTTCCCCGTCGATCTGCGCGATTCGATATCACGGTGGGCCTGCCCGGCCTCAAATAACGAATAGCGGTGGCCAATCGCGGTTCTCAGCTTTCCTGAGCTGAACCAAGCGAACACCTGCCTTGTACGTTCCAACAATGCTTCGCGAGTGCGCACATGGTGCATGACAGACGGATAGGTGATCTTAATGCTGCGCGGAATCGAAAAAATATCGACCGGTGCGATCGAGCCCATGAAACGGCCGTATAAGGCAAGGGTGCCGAAATAATCTAGCAGGCTGATAGACTCGTGCAATCCCTCGGTGCCGGAGCCATCGTAAACCACGTTTACCGGTTTTCCATCCGTCAGGCGCAATACCTGACTGGCAAAATTTCCGGCCCGCCCAATCACCACGTAATCGGCACCTGCTCGCAGAACCACGTCCACTTTGTCGGCATGGGAAACCCGTCCAATGACCTTGCCGCCGAGTAATTTGATCATTTGCGTCAACATCAGTCCCAACCCGCCAGCAGCAGCATGCACGACAGCAACATCGCCGGTTTTCATGGGGTAAACCTGGAGCACCAGATTGCTCGCCGTCAGGCCTTGCGTCATCAGACTTGCGGCGGAGTCAAAGCCGATATCATCGGGCAGCGGCACTAACTGGCTCACGGGGGCGATCACCTGCTCGGCGTAGCTTCCAGGAACGTAATACCACGCCACCCGATCACCGGGACTGAATTCTTTAACATCAGGACCGATTGCCAGAACGATACCAGCGCCCTCCACTCCCAGCGTCATGGGCAGTTGGCTCGCTGCGCCTAAACCTCGTCGAGAACTTGTGTCCATAAAGTTCACTCCCGCAGCCATGACCTTAACCAGCGCCTGACCAGGACCTGGTCCGGCAAGTTGCACTTCTTCTACAGCCAATACCTCAGGGCCACCATGTACATTAACTACCACAGCTTTCATATGCATTAAGCCTGTTACATGGACGACTCTGGCTTCAAGCGTTTAACGCCCCTACGCACTCGCAGTATTAGCCAGTGCACAGACGAGAATTGCATTTGCTCAAACCTTCGTGCGTCATGGAATTCATTCGAGCGCCGAGTGACGCCGAACCCAGGATCAATGCTGCGCGGGGCATGTATCTTCGGTGTGTCGCCGACTCGGCCATTTGAATACCCATGTAACGTGAACAGCTGTAGATACAGTCAGGTACAGAGCCTACGTTTCAGTCTCCTATGTTTGCGATCTCGGCTAGTCTGAGTTCAAGCGAGATTTACAATGGCGGCAATGTTGCCGCGCAAGGCCCTGGAACAAGGACGGAGCTGCCGCGGTATTGGTATCGATCACGCCAACCCTAGCCGCCCTACACTTTGGTGCCTGTATTCGAGGCTTGCGACACCAAAGTATGATGGGCGAGCGCTACCTCGATGGCGCATCCTCGTAAAACGGCGACTGTAAAAAGAGAACCGCTATGTCGAATGTGCTCGACCTTGCCATACATGCGCTGCCTGGTGTGGTATTTACCGCACTGGCCGATGGTACCGTCGACTATGTCAATCAAGGTTGGTGTACCTACACCGGGCGCAGCGCAAGTGACGCTGTTGGATCAGGCTGGCAGTCAGCAGTACATCTAGACGATCGCAGCGATCTGATCGAGCGCTGGCAGACAATCTTGAGCAGTGGTAAGCCAAGAGACATACAGGCACGACTGTTGCGATTCGATGGTATTTATCGCTGGTTTCTCCTGCGTGTAAACCCTCTGACTGATGAGCACGGAAACTTGGATAAATGGTGTGGACTCTGTGTGGATATCGAAGACTATCGGGGGGTGACACGGCAATCTGCTGTTGAGCCAGAGCTGCGCACAATTATCGATAGCATCCCCGCACTGGTTTCCATCATGACGCCTGCAGGTGAGCTGGAATGTGTCAATTGCCACAATCTCGAGTACATGGGGGCCACACTTGAACAACTGAAGAAGTGGGCAGTCACTGACACTGTCCACCCGGAAGATCTTCCGGACGTAATTAGAGCCTGGATGCAAGCGGTCCGCACGGGAGAACCCTATCGTAATGAGCATCGGATTCGTCGAGCGGATGGCACTTACCATTGGTTCGTTGCCAGCGGCCTGCCGATGCGCGACGAGAACGGAGAGATTGCTCGCTGGTGGGTTATCACTGTCGACATCGACGACCAAAAGCGCGACAAAGCCCTGATTGCCCGTGCCTTTGCTGAAGTCGTCGACTCCGAGGACCGACTGCGCAATATTATCAATGCCGTCCCTGGTTTTGTCTGGAGCGCTGCAGCTGACGGCAGCGTTTTATTCCTCAATCAGCGCTGGTGTGATTACACCGGTATGCCTCTCAGCGCGGCGCGGGGGGATGGATGGACCGCGTCCATTCACCCGTGTGATGCCGTGGAGCTAGCCAAACATTGGAGTGCAATGCTGCAATCCGGCAACTCAGGTGAGTACGAGGCCCGGCTTCGTCGCTTCGACGGAGTCTACCGATGGTTTCTGATCAGAGCCGTGCCCCAACGTGACGAGTCGGGAACGGTAGCGCGCTGGTACGGTGAGAACACTGATATTGAAGACCGCAAACAGGCAGAAATTCTGCTGGCCGGAGAGAAGCGCCTGCTTGGCATGATGGCTGGAGGCTCTGCACTGGAATTAATCCTGGCGCAACTGTGTGAGGTGGCCGAGGCAACTTTCGACGGCTGCTTGTGCAGTGTAGTGCTGATCGATCCCAAGCAGCCTTATCCCTTGCACGATGCAGTTCCACGGCTGCTGTTTGGGGCGGCGCCAAACGTGCCTCCTGGCCTGATGCCGGGTTCCGAAGGAAGGCAGGTAGATGCCGAAAGCTGCCCCATGGCGATGGCCGCTATCTACAATGTTCCGGTGATTTCGAGCGATCTGACTCTAGAGCTTCGTTGGAACGAATGGCGGACGGCTGCTTTGACTGAAGGCCTGCGGGCGAATCTGTCGTTGCCGATTACGTCTAACCGCTACAACGTCACGGGAATTTTTTCGTTGCTTTACCGCGAGCCGATACAACCCTCGCCTGAACAACAGAACCTCATTGCGCAGTTCACTCACCTGGCGAGCATTGCCATTGATCGCGCGCGAAGCGAGGCCGCTCTGAAAAAAAGTGAAGCATTCCTGACCAAGGCGCAGCGCCTTAGCGCGACAGGTACTTTTGCCTGGCGTGTAAGCACTGACGAGATCACGTGGTCCGAGGAGTTCTACCGCATCCTCGATGTGGACCCGAGCGTCATACCTAGTTTCGACTGCATCTATAGTCGGATTCACCCAGACGACATTTCGATTCACCGCGAAATGATCCGACGCCAGCGCCGCAAGGGTCGAGACTTTGAGCATGAGCACCGCTTGCTGATGCCTGACGGCAGATTGAAATACGTGCATCTGGTTGCACATGCAATCAAGAACGCTGACGGTGAGCTTGAATACATCGCCGCTCTGCAGGACGTCACGCAACGACGGGTTTCAGAAGAGGCCCTGAGCAAGGTCCGTTCGGAGCTGGCACACTTGGCCAGGGTCGCAAGTTTGGGCGCAGTTACGGCGTCGATCGCCCATGAAGTCAACCAGCCACTGGCTGGTATTATCACCAACGCTAGTACCTGCCTGCGCATGCTTGGCGCTGATCCGCCTAATGTCGATGGTGCTCGGGAAACCGCGAGACGAACCATACGCGACGGTAATCGCGCCTCTGAAGTAATCAATCGATTGCGGGCGTTGTTTTCGAAAAAAAGCGTCACCATTGAAAACGTCGATATTAACGAAGCTGCTCGAGAGGTCATCGCCATGCTGCTTGGCGAATTGCAGCGTAATGGAGTGATGCTGCACCCGGAATTTGCCGACAGTCTGCCAAGGGTGAAAGGCGACCGTGTACAACTACAGCAAGTCATCCTCAACTTGATTCTGAATGCGATCGATGCCCTGAGCAAAATTACCAACCGCTCGCGCAATATGCTTATAACAACTGGTCTGGCGCAAAACTCCAGTGTTTACCTTGCGGTGGAGGACAACGGCGACGGTTTCGACCCGTCTGATGCTGAACGTCTATTCAATGCGTTCTTCACCACCAAAAGCTCCGGCATGGGTATCGGTCTATCGATCAGTCGCTCTATCATTGAGCGGCACGAGGGACAGCTTTGGGCTTCTGCCAATGATGGCCCAGGTGCAACCTTCCAATTTTCCATCCCACACGTGGCTGATAGTTCCGCAACTTCAGAAGGAGAGCACGCTGGCAACCCTGACCAGAACTCCGGCTCCGATCACGCCAAGGAGGGTCTCTGATGAACACACCTTTACTCGTATCGGTCGTCGACGATGACGAGTCGGTTCGTGAATCACTGCCGGATCTGCTCAAGGAGTTTGGGTTTGCTGTCCAGGCGTTCTCGTCCGCCAAGGCATTCCTGTCGTCGGTCTATGTAGACCAGACTCACTGCTTGCTTCTCGACGTAGCCATGCCGCAAATGTCCGGCCCCGATCTACAGAAAGAGCTCACACGGCTCGGTTATTACATACCGGTGATTTTCATCACTGCGCACGGAGATGCGAGTGAGCGGCCGCGGCTGATGAGCCATGGTGCGATCGATTGCCTGATGAAGCCCTTCAGCGAAGCGCAGTTGCTCAAGGCTTTGAGTGCGGCACTACCGATCAATTAAAACGCTGAATCGAATTCATGAGGAGATGGCATTTTGAACGTAAACAACCCGTTGGCCGTGTGTCGCAGAGCACCACCGGTAGCCGGGGATAAACCTATCGTTTTCGTTGTCGATGACGACATTTCCGTGCGAGAGTCGTTGGAGCTGTTGATCAGCTTCGCCCAGTGGCAGCCTCAGCTTTTTGAGTCCGCCAAGGACTTTCTTAGTCAGCCTCGGCCAGTCGTACCCAGCTGTCTGGTGCTGGATATCAATTTACCTGACCTCAACGGCCTGGATTTACAGACAGCCATCGCCAGCGAACGACCGGACATGCCGATCATCTTTATCACGGGTTATGGCGATATCCCACGGACGGTGCGCGCCATGAAGGCAGGTGCAGTAGAGTTTCTGACAAAGCCCTTCGACGACGACGTATTGCTCAATGCGATCGCGGGAGCCCTCGAAGGTAGCCGTCGTGCGTTGGATCGCGAGAACAACCTGCGTTTTCTACGAACGGCCTACACGTCCTTAACGCCACGTGAGCACGAAGTGATGGCAATGGTCGTCGCTGGACGCCTGAACAAACTTATCGCGGCAGATCTCAACATCAGTGAAATCACCGTAAAAGCTCATCGTGGAAAAGTAATGCGTAAGATGAAAGCTCGCTCTCTGGCCGATCTGGTGAAAATGGCAGCGCTGCTGATGCTTCCAATAGGTTGAGGCTGGCTCGGATCACGTGAGGAATGAAATGCTAATGGCGACGTCCAGTATCGGACTGAACGTCCTGTAATCGTTGCCAGAGCGCTTCCAGTTGAAGCAAATCGAGGGTGTCAAAACCTTCCGAGATCCAATCGCGACATGACTGCACCGGCTGTAATGCCTTCACTTGATATCCCTGTTCCAGGCATAACGTGGCGAGATGCATCGAGGCTCGCAACTCCCAAGCACGTGCGCCCTGCTGTTGACTCAAGGCAAGCGATTCTATCAAGGTACTCGGTCGCGTTGTGATTGCCCTGGTGTATGACCTTTATGATCTGTGCCTTTAATTTGAGGTTTTCTGATGGGAAGAACATGCGGTATGTCCCGCTGTCCGCTATAGAACACAGGACTTTACCCAGACTGACTAGGCATCCCAGGCCATACAAACTGTCCCGATGGTGAGAGGGCTAAGCCATTGACTAAGCCATCCTAGTGGCTAGCGAGTCCAACTAGAATGGGTATGTTCTGCAACTGAGTGAACGCGGTCGCAAAACACATTACCTATAGATCGGTAATTTTCAGCGATGGGCTAGGACGTTCTCATAAACACGAACGTATGCCCACCGAAATCCACTAACGAAAAACCAGACCGCATTACGTTCGAGATCACCTTGGCAGATGCAGCGGTCCCGATTGAGGGTGTATGCACTTCTATCAGCAACGTATTGATTGCCGCCAAGCTCGACGTCTGCGCGAATAACGCTATCTCATAACCCTCGATATCGACACACAAAGTATCAGCACTGGTTTCGGCAATCAGCTCGCCAAGTCGCCGTGCCCTGACTTGTTCCGGCGCTGCACCAGGCCCCCGGTACAAACTGCTCCACCAATAATCCTTGCCTACATGTAAGGTAACGTAGTCTCCAACTTCATCGTCAGCAACTACAGCGGCATTGATCAGATTCAATCGTTCCCCGTTGGCAGCAAACGTGCGTTCGATCCACGGAAGCAAGGCGCTATTAGGTTCACAGACATTGACCACATTACCGCTCGCTCGCCCCAGAAGGCTTCCCGTCAAACCGACGCCACCGCCAAGTTCCAATACCCGATTTCCGGGTTTGATATAGCGCCGGATCAGTTGCATATCGTGTTCTTCGTAATCTCCAACAAGAAAGTAATAAAGCATGTTGGCCGGGAAAGAAGAATCTACTGGCAAGACCAGTCCTGTTGTGGGGCCCTCATAAAGTTCAAGTCCTGGCAGCGCGGAAATCTCCTCCGCCAGCAGTACTTGACGATTTTTATCAAGGGCGCTGTCTACCGGAAAACTCAATAACCCGCGCTGGTTGATCTCGCGCTGTTTAGCACTGCAATACGCTCCCAGGCGTTTGCTGTAGGACATCTTGGTTACCTTTTCTTGAGATGGAAGCGCTTGACGATGATCGTCATTTCAACTACCCGTGATATTGCGGTCGAGATGTATCTGTATTGTGTCAGCAGTCGCTGGGTATGCATGTTCATGGCACTAATTCGGCGGCAGATACAGCGCCGTACAAAAGACGTCACTGGCCGAACAGGCAGCATGCTACCGCCGTGGGAAAGTGCTCCGAGTTTTCCCTGCATGTTGTATTTCAATTTATCCCGGAGCCCATTTGATCCTGCTCTGATTTAGCCGGCTGCAACTACGTTTGTAAGGAGCGCCACTCAGAAGCTTGACTATCTGTAGAACGCCATCAGCAATCAAAACGGATAGTTGAGAAACTGGCACGATTCTTAAGAAGTTCAGTTGCTGGAGTAGGCGTCGACGTCACATGCGTCCATCAAAATCAGCCGTGCGCGGCCGAGCAAGTCCGGGACGGGCGTATAGCTTGAGTGCACGAGATGCAAAGCGCCATTGACCGTAAGCGCCCCAATATTTTTGCTCGCCCTCGATCCCCATGAAAGTCGACGGGCCCCACATCGACTCCAAGTGCAAGCCGCCCACCTCGCAAGTGAATGGCAACTCCCCCAGATTAGACACCATCATGTCGATCGAACCGGCGTTCAATAAAAATTCGGTTGCAACACCTGCGCCTGACCGATCACGAAATAGTGACATTAATCCTGCGGCAAATTTTGTGACAGTTTCAACGGATCTGGCAGCGCCTACTTGCGTCGATAAGCGTCTCGCTAACTCCCAGAAGGTAACGTGATCACGATCCTCGACCCGACTCTCGGCTGATACAATTGACAATGCGCATTCATCAGTGCGTCCCAGCAACGCCCTGACGTTGACTGGCGATTTGATCCGCACTGGGCGATTAGCCCATGCTGCGCCGTCCTGGTCGCCAGCTTTTACTAACGCGACTATCAACGCGCCATGCACCGTGGCACCTGCTTGCCTTGCTCGCAAACGAAGGGTTTCGGTGGCTCTGGAGTCTATGTGGATACTCTGTACCAACGGTGTTTTAGCGTTCCGGTCGAGCATTTGCGTACTCGCAGGTCTCTCCGGATTACTTTGGTATGGTAGTAACGGCTCGGGGATGACTACAAACTGTTCCTGAGCTAGCGGAAGCGGGTACTCCAGCAATTTTCCCCCGGTGATGGCCTGCATCAAATCGCGCACTATAAACGCTAACGCCAAGCCGTCAGCAATAGAATGGTGTGCACTGAGAATGAGCACAGCGCTTTGCTCGGAATGAAGCAGCGTAGCCCTCAGCAGTACCTCGGCGGAGGCGCAAAACGGTGTAGATAGTTTGCCAGCGACTAGATCCTCCCAATGATCCTTCGGCATGTCGATAACTTTGAGGGGTATCTGCGCGTTGACCATTTTTTTAAAATAGGGCCGGCTTTCACTATCGATGGCAATAGCTACCTGAAGCATTGGATGCCGACTTTGGACAGCATCAAGCGCCTCGCGCCAATTGGTAATACAGGTTTGTCCTGCGATCTGAGCGGCAATCGTAAAATGCTTGGCGCTTTGCTGATCACTGGACCAGAAAAAACGCTCGAAAGGCCCGAGATATCGAACTGCTATCTCGCTTGGAAATGGGCTGTTCATGTTCCTGATCTCGATTAAACGTTGGGGAAACGAGGCAGAATATTCGTCTGACCGCCTGCGTTACGAACCGAAGCACACGCAAAAAATGACACCATTCAAAACTTACTTGTAAGGGCTGCCCTGTCTCTACAGCAATCCTAACTCCTTGGTTTTTGCGCGCTTTCAAAAACGGCTCAGGCTGGCAACGAAGTGCTATTTGATTCGACGAAAGACGCTGGGCAAGACGCCGTAGCGCGTGTGGAATGCTCTAGTCATGTGCGAATGGCTTGAGAAACCGGTAGCGTTCGCGATCTCGGCAAGAGTTGCACGACTATTCAGTAGTTCATGACGAACACGCTCCAGCCGCACTTGTAGCAAGTAGGCGTGAGGAGTGCGGCCGGTCGCGGCTCGGAACATTCGAAGGAAGTGGGACCGACTATACCCGCTCTCAATAGCCATTTCGGCTAAGCCCAAATCCTCGCTGTATTCGCTGCCAATTTTGTCCAGCACCCGGCGCAACAGGTGTCCGGGCAGTGCCGTTTGCTCTCGTGTCCGCAGGCCCTTCTGGCTGGCGACCATGACAAAACGCGCGATGATCGCCAATGCAATCGACTCACCGTACAACCGGCCGGATGCGCCTCCTTCGAGGGTTTCCTGCGCTGCGAGTTGAATCAGACAAGTCAGCGGCTTGTCGGTGATCCCCAAGTGTTCGTGAAGGCTGGCGCGATTGCCCCACTCTGACTCCTGCGTAACCTGATCAGCCACCTGCGGGCTGATCAAAAACGCTATCACGTCATAGGGCGAGCGGGCGTCAACCGCCGGCAAGTTGCCCGCTATGCCCAAAGATAGCGTGCCAGGCTGTTTGACAACTCGGGTAAATCGGTTGTTTCGATATGCGCGATTTGCCACGGTTGGCAGCCCACACCATAAAAGGCCATAGTGCTGATCGAGGGTCTCCTCGACACGAAACTGCGGTTCCGCATTGCGCCGCTCGAGAGTCAACCCCTCCCATCCCAGTTCAAGGCTGGATTTCCCGTTAAGAGAAGATCCCCGAATCAATACATCAATTTTCGAGTCTTGCATGTTTGTCCTTCACGAAAACAATAACGCCTGCCTGAATAACGGCGCCGTTGCAGCAGATGCTAACGCCGCAGGTTGAGGTATCAATTCGCTTACAAAGCTGTCTTCACAACCTTTCGCTTAGCAAAATTACAAGCTGGTTACGGTGCAGGCCAACCCTTGTGCTTGGTGCTATCGCGGCCAACGCCCATCTCTACGCACCCGACTCAGATGCTACGTCTCGTGGCATCTAGGTCGGGGGCGTAGAGATGGCCGGAAGAAGTGTGAATCAGCTTTCTCGCAGAAATGGATCTAACGAACAAGGCTTTGTAGCATGATTGAAAACTTGAAGACTGGGCGCATTGCGCCCACGTTCGAGATTCAGGGGATTAGAAGCAATTTACCGGTTGAGAGGCGCGTCTCCATAGCGGTACGTGCGAGAGCTGCATCAGCAAGTTGGTAGGTTGCGCCGATGCTGACTTGACAACGCCGTTTACTATCCAATCAAAAACTTGACTGCTATGACTACGAAGCAATTGAGGCGTATGGACGTGGTCCATGAACGTGGCATAGCCAAGTTTGATGCTTTTAGGAAGGCTCATGATGTCGAGGGGACCAGGGCCTCCCAATACAGGTCCATACCAACAAAAAGTGCCGCACCGACGCAAGGCTTTAATCGAGGCTTGAAACGTCGTTGGTCCGCTACCGTCGTAAATCACATGCACACCTTCGCCTCCCGCCAAATGAATAGCCTCCTCGGCAAACATTCCGTCTCTATCGACAATGACGTGATCAGCACCTGCATCTTTGGCAATCGCCACCTTGTCAGAATGTGAAACACGTCCAATGACTTGCCCCCCTCTGGACTTTATTATTTGCGTAAGGAGTAGACCAAGTCCGCCCGCCGCAGCGTGGACGATAGCGACGTCACCAGGCTGCACGGGGTAGAAATCCGTAGCGAAATGACTTGCTGTTAGACCTTGCATCATGACACCCGCAGCCGTGCGGTCATCAATCGCTTCAGGTATTTTTACCAGAGCATCCGCCGATATCACTATCTGCTCGGCGTAACTTTGCGGCGCGTAAACCCAAGCGACTCGTTCGGCGGGGACGAAATCACTTACGCCATCGCTGACAGTGCTGGCGGGATGGTAGACATTCATGATCGCAGGCCGGTGACGCTGTCGGCTGAGCTGGCGCGAGAACGCCTAAACCCGGCCAGGGCCAAAGAGCGCGCCGAACAATTTGCATTGCTGCAGGGTGAGCCTACCGGGGCATTTGAATGGTTCAAGGTCGACCGGGCGATCGGAAATGCGCGCAATCAGGGGCCTGATTTGATCAAGCCATAGGATGAGCCGCCGGTCACCGGTGACTTGTTCTAAAGGGGCGCAAATTATCCGAGATGCCCGGCAGCTACTGAAATCGTTAGTGCCAGCAACACCTCGAGTATCCTAACAAGGCTGAGCATTAACCTACCCACTATTTTACCAAGTTGATTGCCATTGCTACCAGCAGACAGATGTCAAGATGGCACAGGCCTATAGGGAATCACAGTCAAAAGCAAGCCTTCCCAGAAACTTTGGCCCGGGGACGTCTCATACGCGCCGTTTGGCAAGACCGCTCCCTCAATGATTAATGAAGCTATTCAGCCATAATCTTCCGATACTGTTTCATATACTCGCCATAAGGGAGGTTTTGATCCATCAAGGCTTTTACCCGGGCTTCTTTGTATTGATCGGGAGACAGCATCCCACTCGGAACCGACGCAGATCCGGCCGTCGAAGCCTGAGTCGCTGGCGTGATATTCCCGATGCATTGGTATTTGACAATCATCTGCCCAGCGCTGCAATTGCCCCAGCCATCACGAACCTGGCAATTCTGCGTTTGCCCACCAAACGGTTCGGCTCGGTTGTAGCCCCATACTGCACACTTGCTGTTCGCAATCTATTCCGCTTGT
>NZ_JBIWEL010000021.1:0-135265 GCF_044762525.1 Pseudomonas sp. NPDC096950
CAGTTTGATATTACAGTCCATTGCGATATCGTCAGCGCGGAAGGGGAAATCTTTTCCGGCCTGGTCGAGATGGTGATTGCGCACGGTGCACTGGGTGATCTTGGTATCGCCCTGGGTCACGCGCCGCTGATCACTAATCTGAAACCAGGTCCGATCCGCCTGATCAAGCAGGGCGGGGAAACCGAGGTGTTTTACATCTCCGGTGGTTTCCTCGAGGTTCAGCCGAACATGGTCAAGGTTCTTGCCGACACCGTGCAACGTGCTGCCGACCTGGATGAAGCCTCCGCTCAGGAAGCCGTTAAGGCTGCCGAGAAGGCCTTGCATGAACGTGGCGCAGAATTCGATTACGGTTCTGCTGCCGCACGTCTGGCCGAGGCTGCAGCTCAGCTGCGCACCGTCCAGCAGATCCGCAAGAAGTTCGGCGGTTAATTCGTCATCGACTTGTTGTGCGATTGATTAAAAAGGGTAGCCTCGGCTACCCTTTTTTCTTTTCCGATATTCATAACCTGGTCGCAGTTGCTGACCACCCAGGATTGGTAGCCAGTCATGTCTCTTGAAATCGTTATCCTCGCTGCCGGCCAAGGCACTCGCATGCGTTCGGCGTTGCCAAAGGTTTTGCATCCAATTGCCGGCGACTCGATGCTGGGTCATGTTATCCACAGCGCCAGGCAACTTGATCCACAGCGCATCCATGTGGTGATTGGCCATGGTGCCGATGCGGTGCGGGAACGGTTGGCCGCAGATGATCTGAATTTCGTGTTACAGGACAAGCAACTGGGCACTGGTCACGCAGTGGCCCAGGCCGTACCTTTTATCACCGCCGATACCGTGTTGATTCTCTACGGTGACGTGCCGCTGATCGAAGTCGAAACCCTGCAGCGCCTGCTCAAGCAGGTTGCGCCGCAACAACTGGGCCTGCTCACCGTCGAGCTGGATGATCCGACCGGTTACGGCCGTATCGTGCGTGACGCCGACGGCAAGGTTACCGCCATCGTTGAGCAGAAAGACGCCAGCGAAGCGCAACGCAAGATCACCGAAGGCAATACCGGGATTCTGGCCGTACCGTTTGAACGTCTGGGCGACTGGATGAGCCGGCTCTCCAACAACAATGCCCAAGGTGAGTACTACCTGACCGACGTGATTGCGATGGCCGTCAGCGATGGTCTGGTGGTAGCCACCGAGCAACCCCACGACGCCATGGAAGTGCAGGGCGCCAATGACCGCAAGCAACTCGCGGAACTTGAGCGTCACTATCAGTTGCGCGCGGGTCGTCGTTTGATGGCCCAGGGTGTGACCTTGCGTGACCCGGCGCGCTTCGATGTCCGCGGTGAAGTCACCGTCGGTCGCGATGTGCTGATCGACATCAACGTGATCCTCGAAGGCAAGGTCGTGATCGAAGACGACGTGGTCATCGGCCCGAATTGCGTGATCAAGGACAGCACCCTGCGCAAAGGCGTGGTGGTCAAGGCCAACAGTCACATCGAAGGCGCAATCCTGGGCGAGGGCAGCGATGCCGGCCCGTTCGCACGTTTGCGTCCAGGCACCGTGCTCGAGGCACGTGCCCATGTGGGTAACTTTGTCGAATTGAAAAACGCGCACATGGGCGAAGGCGCCAAGGCCGGTCACCTGACCTACCTGGGCGATGCGGAAATCGGCGCGCGTACCAACATTGGTGCCGGCACCATCACCTGCAACTATGACGGCGCGAACAAGTGGAAAACCGTGCTGGGTGAGGACGTGTTCATCGGTTCCAACAACTCGCTGGTGGCGCCTGTGGATATCTCGGCAGGTGCGACCACCGCGGCGGGTTCGACCATCACGCAGAATGTGGATAGCGCTCAATTGGCCGTCGGTCGGGCGCGGCAGAAAAACATCGACGGCTGGAAGCGTCCGGTGAAAATCAAGAAGAACTAAGTTATCCACAGTCCATAAGATCAAAAGATCGCAGCCTTCGCCAGCTCCTACAGGGCGAACGTAAATCACCTGTAGGAGCTGGCGCAGGCTGCGATCTTTTTATGAGTTATCCACAGATACCTTTTTTATACAGGTGGCGATTGCCACTCGGCTCCCAACGGGGTCACGGGCAAGGTGCGCGAGGCTATTTTGTAGAGCATGCGCAAGCCGAGATCCGACCGCTGGGACAGTCGCGTCAGGCGCATGACCCACGCCACTTCCGCGTGCGAAACCTTGACCGTCCTGGCGGGATTTTTATGGACATGACGCAACGTCAACAACGCCAGGCCGATGGTCCACAGAATGAAGCGCCGAATGCCCGTATGTCTGGCCGGGATGAGCAGGGCGTATTGCAGCGCCCGCTGCAAGTGGGAGTGAGCAGTGCCAATCAGTTCCGCAAGCGCCCGTGCGTAGTTCGGGTCGTCTTGCCCTGCGTTTAGTTGCGCGAGTTGTACGCCATGTTTGGCAAGCAGGTCTTGAGGCAGCCAGCACGCCCCCCGCAATCGGTCGTCCCACTGATCCTTGACGATATTGGTCAGTTGCAAACCCGTACCGAAGGACAGTGCCAACCGATGCAGGTTTTCACGCTGAGGTAGCAGGGTGGGGTCAAAATCGATGAAAAGCTCCGTCAGTAGCGTTCCCACGATGCCAGCCACGCAATAGCAATAGCGATCCAGCTTCTGGCGGGTGGCCAAACCCTGCAAACCGGCATTCTCCTGGAACTCGCTCATTCCCTGGGTCATCACGCGCAGGCACTGCAGGATGAACTCCCGCTGTGAGGGTTTGAGGGAGCGGTTGACCGCCAACACCTGCGGCAAGTGCCGGACCAGGTCACGTTCAGCCTGCAGGGTCTGGTCCGTCAGATGCAGGCTCAACTCTTCACTGAAACCCCGGGCATCTGCGCAGCCCGACACAGTCTCCAGGTAGACGCTTTCGTAATGGCGTTTTTGTCGGGCGCTGAGCCCTGGTTCATCTTCGATGGTGTCGGCTATCCGACAGAGTAAATAGGCATTGGTGACGGCAGGGTAAAGCTCGGCGGGCAACTGAGGGATGGTCAAGGCAAAGGTGCGCGACACTTGCGCGAGGATTTCATCCTGATAGCGGGCAGGATCGATGTCAGGGCTGGCCCTGCTTCGTAATCCCCAGAGTTCGAGCTGGCAGGCGGGGGCGTCGAGGATGGTCTTGAACCAGACGGTAAACGCTTCAGGCTCGTCTTCGATCCATTGCAATAACGCGGGCGTTTCTATCCATTGCCATTGCGAGACTTCATCGGGGTTCGCCAAGGGCTCCCCGTCAAACCGGCCAATAAAAATATGATCGAATTCATGCTCAATCAGATTGCCCGGAACCTGCGCCTTGTAAATCAGGGTCGTGACTTTCTCCAGTGGGCAATCGAAACCCATTTCTTCCCCAAGTCGGCGGTGGGCAGCCTGGTCGGTGCTTTCGCCAGGGCGCGGGTGTCCACAACAGGAGTTGGTCCATTGGCCCGCGGAGTGGTATTTGGTCAGTGCTCGTCGTTGTAGCAACAAGCGCCCGTGACGATCAAAGATGAAGAGGGAAAACGCACGATGAAGGAGGCCTTCGCTATGGATTGGCAGCTTGTGGCCGGTGCCGATTTGCTGATCATTGTGATCCACCAGTATCAGTGACTCATCCATGGTTTCTATCCACCTCAAGCGCTGAAATCGGGGCCTGGCTCAGTTTGCAGTAACGCGCCAGAGCCCACATCGGAAAGTACAACCCGTAGCCGTAATACGTCATATAAAGCACTCGAGGTACCCCGGTGCCCGTGGCATGTGGGTCCGCCCAGGTACCGTCGTTTTTTTGCGACTGGAGCAAGTATTCAATGCCCTGTGCCGTGGCCGGATGCTCCACGGCACCGGCAGCCATCAATCCCAACAAGGCCCATGCCGTTTGCGACGCAGTGCTGGTCGATGATTGGTGACGTTGGTAATCCAGCGCATAGCTGCTGCTGTCTTCTCCCCAGCCACCGTCCTTGTTCTGTCTCTGAATCAGCCAGTGGCGGGCTTTTTGAACGGCCGCGGAATGAATGTCGTAACCCGTGGCGGCAAGTCCTTCCAGGGCGGACCAGGTGCCATAGATGAAGTTGATGCCCCAGCGTCCGTACCAACTGCCATCTGCTTCCTGCTCCTTCAGCAAATAATGCAATGCTTTGCGGGTAGCGTTATTGGAGGCCGGTGTTGCACCCAACTGCCCGAGCATGGCCAGGCAGCGGGCGGTAACATCGGCGGTGGGATGATCAATCATCATGCCGTGTTCGGCAAAGGGCATGCTTTTGAGGTAGTAATGGGTGTTGTCAGCCTCATAAGCGCCCCAGCCACCCTGTCGACCCTGCATTCCCTGCACCCATTCCTGCGCCCTGGCGATGGTCTCACTGTAGTGAGCGCCGGATTCGAGCTGCGTTGCCCTGTGCATGACGGTCGCGACCAGGGCGGTGTCGTCGACATCGGGGTGATTGGGCAAGGAATATTGAAAGGCCCAGCCGCCGGGACGCAGATGAGGCCTGGCCACTGCCCAGTGCCCATACACGTCGAGAAGCTGCCGTTGTTTGAGCCAGTCGAGGCCTCGCAACGCCGCCTCCAAACCGCGGCTATTCCCGGTTTCCAGCAATGCCTGACAGGCCCATGCCGTGTCCCAAACGGGCGATACGCAAGGTTGGCAATAAGCCTGGTGCTCTGTCACCACCAACAGTTTTGCGCAGGCGTTGCGTGCCGTCTGCATGTCGCGATGGTCACGGGGGTAACCCAAGGCGTGAAGCACGGCCAGGCTGATGGCGATGGTCGGCAGCGATGCGCCGTAGCCGTCTTCGCCATTGAGCTGGTCGGTGACGTACGTTACCGCTGTATCCAGCGCTTTTTTGCGCCGCCCCTTGGAACGCCATGGTTCGATACGGTGCAGCAAACGGTCGATCGCGGCAAAAAAAACAAACCATACCCTGTCCTGATGGGGCGCCCGGGGCAACGGGGTGGTTTCGCTGGCCGGGTGGATAAACAGTTCGGTTATCCCGGTGCCTTGGGGATTACGCGCCGTGGGCTGCAAGACTTGCAACACGGAAAAAGCCACCGTGAACAGGCGAGGGATGCAGAAAATCTTCGACAGATGAAACGGAAACCAGCGCGGCAGCAAAATCACTTCTACCGGAATCAACGGCAATGCACGCCATGGGATGACGTTGTACAAGGCCAGCCAGATGCGGGTCATCACGTTGCAGTTCGCGGCCCCGCCATGCTGGCGAATAAGCGTGCAAGCACGTTGCAAGTGCGGCTCGCCTTGCGCATCGCCGAGTAGCTTGAGTGCAAAGTAGGTTTTGACACTGGCATTGAGGTTGAAGCTACCCCCTCGCAGTAACGGCCATCCACCTTCTGGTTGTTGCTGGTCTCGCAGATAACGCGCGAGCCTGCCTTGCAAGGTGAGTTCAATGGGTTCGCCAAGGAAATGCATCAGCAACACGTATTCGGCGGTTATCGCCGCATCGGCTTCGAACTCGAATACCCAATGGCCGTCGGGTTGCTGTTTGCCCAGCAGGGCGGTCAAGGCGTTGTTCAGTGCGTCTTTGATGCGAGTGTTCTCTGTCATGACAATGCCCATGTCTTGTCTACAGAGATTTAAAACGCCAATACCCATCCTTTTATACTGTCAGAAATAACAGTTGCGATGAGTGGTCATCCTGGGCGCTTGTCTCTTAATCCTTCAAAGCATCCCTTGACGAAGTTTCGCGAATAGGTTTTGATTGCTTCCGTTATCTTTCGAATCGAAACTTACCAGCTCATGTCGAAGCGCAATACACCACAACGTCGCCATAACATCCTCGTCTTGCTCAATGAGCAGGGTGAAGTGAGTGTGGATGAGTTGGCCAAGCGTTTCGAAACGTCGGAAGTTACGATTCGCAAGGATCTGGCAGCTCTTGAAAGCAATGGTCTGCTGCTGCGGCGGTACGGTGGCGCGATCACCATGCCTCAGGAACTGGTGGCCGACCTCGGTCAACCGGTTTCCAAGTACAAGCAAGCCATCGCTCGCGCCGCTGTCACGCGGATTCGCGAGCATGCGCGGATCATCATCGACAGTGGCAGTACCACGGCGGCCATGATCCCGGAACTCGGCCAGCAACCCGGCCTGGTGGTGATGACCAACTCCTTGAATGTGGCCAGTGCCTTGAGCGAACTGGAACACGAACCGGTGCTGTTGATGACCGGTGGCACCTGGGACCCTCATTCCGAATCCTTTCAAGGGCAGGTCGCCGAGCAGGTACTACGCTCTTACGACTTTGACCAGTTGTTCATCGGTGCCGATGGCATCGACCTGGTCCGCGGCACCACGACCTTCAACGAACTGCTGGGATTGAGCCGGGTTATGGCGGAAGTCGCCCGGGAAGTGGTCGTGATGGTCGAGGCCGACAAGATCGGCCGCAAGATTCCCAACCTGGAGCTGCCCTGGAGCAGTGTCCATACCCTTATTACCGATGATCGCCTGCCGCTGGAGGCACGGGATCAGATTCAGGCCCGCGGAATCAACTTGATCCTCGCGGCTGTCAGTCAGGAGAAATAGCATGTGTGGAATTGTCGGCGCAGTCGCAGAACGTAACATCACCGCTATCCTTGTCGAAGGCCTCAAGCGCCTGGAATACCGTGGCTATGACAGCGCCGGTGTGGCGGTCTTCACCAATGACGGGATCCTCGATCGCGTCCGTCGTCCGGGCAAGGTCAGTGAACTGGATCAAGCCCTGGCCGCTACCCCATTGATCGGTCGTCTGGGCATTGCCCACACCCGTTGGGCAACCCACGGCGCGCCTTGCGAACGTAACGCTCACCCGCATTTTTCCGGGCAGAACCTGGCCGTCGTGCACAACGGCATCATCGAGAACCACGAAGCCCTGCGTGGACAGTTGAAGGCCCAGGGTTACGTGTTCACCTCCGACACCGACACCGAAGTCATCGCCCACTTGCTGGCGCATAAACTCAAGGATCTTCACGATCTGACCGTGGCCCTCAAGGCGACCGTCAAAGAGCTGCACGGTGCTTACGGTCTGGCAGTGATCAGCGCTGATCAACCGGATCGCCTGGTTGCCGCCCGCAGTGGCAGCCCGTTGGTGATTGGCCTGGGCCTGGGGGAAAACTTCCTGGCTTCCGACCAACTGGCCCTGCGTCAGGTCACCGACCGCTTCATGTACCTGGAAGAAGGCGATATCGCCGAGATCCGTCGCGACAGCGTGCAAATCTGGGACGTTGACGGCAAAGCCGTTGAGCGCGAAGCCGTGCAATACCGTGACAGTGCCGAATCCGCCGAAAAGGGCGAGTTCCGTCACTACATGCTCAAGGAAATCCACGAGCAACCTTCGGTGGTGCAACGCACCCTGGAAGGGCGTCTTAGCCAGCAACAAGTGCTGGTGCAAGCGTTTGGTCCACAGGCGGCCGAGCTGTTCGCCAAGGTTCGCAACGTGCAGATCGTTGCCTGCGGCACCAGTTACCACGCCGGCATGGTTGCTCGTTACTGGCTCGAAGAACTGGCCGGTATCCCGTGCCAGGTCGAAGTCGCCAGTGAATTCCGCTACCGCAAAGTGGTGGTGCAACCCGACACGCTGTTCGTGACCATCTCCCAGTCCGGCGAAACCGCCGACACCCTGGCTGCCCTGCGTAATGCCAAGGAACTGGGTTTCCTCGGCAGCCTCGCCATCTGCAACGTCGGCATCAGTTCCCTGGTGCGTGAATCCGACCTGACCCTGCTGACCCAGGCCGGTCGCGAGATCGGCGTGGCCTCGACCAAAGCCTTCACCACTCAGTTGGTCGGTCTGCTGTTGCTGACCCTGTCCCTCGGCCAGGTGCGTGGCACATTGGGCGAAGGTGTCGAAGCCACTCTGGTGGAAGAACTGCGTCGCCTGCCGGCCCGCCTGGGTGAAGCCTTGGCGATGGACAGCACCGTGGAAAAAATCGCCGAGCTGTTCGCCGACAAGAACCACACCTTGTTCCTCGGTCGCGGCGCACAATACCCGGTAGCGATGGAAGGGGCCTTGAAGCTCAAGGAAATCTCCTACATCCACGCCGAAGCCTACCCGGCCGGCGAACTGAAACACGGTCCGCTGGCACTGGTGGATAACGACATGCCGGTGGTCACCGTGGCGCCGAACAACGAACTGCTGGAAAAGTTGAAATCCAACCTCCAGGAAGTCCGCGCCCGTGGCGGCCAATTGATCGTCTTCGCCGACGAAAAGGCCGGCATGACCAATGGCGAAGGTACTTACGTTGTGCAGATGCCGCACATCCACGACATCCTGTCGCCGATCCTCTACACCATCCCGCTGCAGTTGCTGTCGTACTACGTGGCGGTGTTGAAAGGCACGGACGTTGACCAGCCGCGTAACCTGGCGAAGTCGGTGACTGTGGAATAAGTTATCCACAGCTGATGCAGAAACAAAAAGACCGCAGCACTGGCTGCGGTCTTTTTTTGTCTGAAAGATGAGCTATTTCAAGTCCACCAATACCGCACAAGGTGAAAGAAAATCGGTGCCGCAAAACACACCGAATCCAGCCGATCCAGCATCCCGCCATGACCTTCGATCATGTGCCCCCAATCCTTCACACCGCGATCCCGCTTGATCGCCGACATCACGATGCCGCCGGCAAAGCCCAGCAGGTTGATCAGCAACGCAATCAAGAACGACTGCCACGGGTTGAACGGCGTGGTCCACCACAACGCCGCGCCAATCAGCGAGGACAGCAAAATGCCGCCGACAAAGCCTTCGACGGTTTTTGACGGCGACAGATTGGGCGCGATTTTGTGTTTGCCGAACAACTTGCCGCACACGTACTGCAACACATCCGACAACTGCACCACGATCACCAGATAAGCGATCAGCAGCAGGTTGCGACCTTCGTAACCGACGATGTCCAGGGTCAGCAGGGCGGGCACGAACGACACGCAGAACACGGCGATCATCAAGCCCCACTGTACTTTCGATGCGCGCTCCAGGAAGTGCGTGCTGTCGCCGCCCAGCGAGGCAAGGATTGGCAACAGCAAGAACACGTACACCGGGATAAAGATCGAAAACAGCCCGTACCAATCGAAATAGATCAGCAGGTATTGCAGCGGTAGCGCCAGGTAAAACGCCGCCACCAACGCCGGGTAGTCACTGCGCCGGGTGGGCGTGAGGGTCAGGAATTCACGCAGGGCATAGAACGACACCGCGTAAAACAGCAGGATCACCGCGCCGGTGCCCAGCCAGAAGGCAATGCCGATCACCAGCACCATCACCCACCAGGCGTTGATGCGGGCGTTGAGATTGTCGACTACCGCATTCGGCGCGCCACGGGTGCGCAGTTTGAGAATCAGGCCAATCAGCGAGGCCAGCACCAGGATCATGCCGATCCCGCCGAACAGCATCAGGGTTTGTCGATCCATGTCAGGAATGCTCCGGGGCGAGGGCCAGCAGGGCGTCGCGGCTGCGTGTCAAAAAATGCTCTTTGCTCTCGTCGTCTTCCAGTTGCAGCGGCGCGCCGAAACTGGTGGTGCACAGCAGCGGAAGAGGCAGCACCCGGCCCTTGGGCATGACCCGATTGAGGTTGGCAATCCATACCGGAATCACTTGGGCCTGTGGGTAACTTTTGGCCAGGTGATACAGCCCGCTTTTGAACGGCAGCAAGCCATCCTCCAGATTGCGTGTGCCTTCGGGAAAGATGATCAGCGAATCGCCGTTCGCCAAGGCATCGAGCATCGGCTGCAACGGGTTATCCACAGGGTCTTTGCGTTCGCGGTCGATCAACACGCCGTTAAATACGCGACTGATGATGTAGCGGCGTACCGCGCTTTTATTCCAGTAGTCGCTGCCGGCCACCGGTCGCGTCAGTTTGCGCAGCGCGGGAGGGAGCGAAGCCCACAGCAGGACGAAATCGCCGTGGCTGCTGTGGTTGGCGAAGTAAATCCGTTGCACCGGTTCCGGCGCGCAGCCCATCCACAGGCTGCGGGCACCGGTGACGGTGCGGGCCATGGAGGTGATGAGGGTGGCGACCACAGGTTCGAACATGAATGATTTCCTTATCCGGCGAAGGACAACCAAGGGCTGGCCAGGATGACCGCCAATGTGGGCAACACTTGCGCGAGCAGTAGGACCGCCTGGTTACGCAGCAGTTTCAACGCCCCGCGTTGACGTTCGGGCCATGGCCGGCCGGCGCGGTTGGCCGGTTGCAGGCCGAGGCTTTGCAAGGCCTGGTCGAGGGCTTGAGTGCGGTCAGGCAATGCATCTGCGTCGCGGGCGACCAGGGCAAACAGGTCAGCGTCGAAGGCCACCCGAAATGCCCAGTACTTTTGCAACAACCCCAGGACGATCATCCACGCGCTGAGGATCAGGCCCAGCGTAACCGGAGTGATCAACAGCAGTTGCAGCAACCCGAACAACACCCCCAGCACCGTCAGTCCTGTGGATAACTGGTCGAGGGTGCGGCCCCGGCGTAGCAGGCTGGCGACCACCTGCAATTCCATATCAACTGGCATAGGCGTTCTCCAGCGCTTGGCGATGGGCCGGGTGCAGCACGACGTGCGGGCGTGCGGCCCGGATCATCGCCACGGCGGCATCGACGCTCGTCGCTCGACCACTGTGCAGCAACCAGGCCGCGACAGCGGTGGCACTGCGCGAATAACCCAACGCGCAGCAAACCAGTAGCGGGCCGTGTTGGCGCAGTTGTTCAATGGCCTGGGCGGCGGCGAGGCATTGCTCGGCATTCGGCGCCGTCAGGTCGAGGACCGGAATGCTTTGATAGGCACGACCTCGGGGATCGAGTGGCAGCTCGGCGCAGAGATCGACCACGGCTTTGAACGGAGCCATCTGATCCGCGTCGGGAAGCCTGCCCAGCCAAACGTTATCCACAACCTCATCTGGCTGTGGATGTTTGCGTGTCCATAGCCGTGAATTGATCCACGCTGCGGCCACGTACGGCGCAAACAGCCAACGGGCCGCCGGGCTCAGGCGGCCGTCGGCGCGTTTCTGAAACCCGGCGGCGTCGAACAGTGCGTAATTCAGCGCTACCAACAATAACGCGACGGAGGGCCAGATCAGCCACAACCATCCACCGCCGAGGCCAAAGGCTGGAATCGCAAATATCGCGGCACCCACCCCATAACGCAGAGCCAGGCGCCAGCGCTTCGAATCCTTGGCCAACCGCAGGCTGCTCAACGGACTCGGTCGATCCATCGGCCACAGCCACACGCACAGCCAACCGGCGAGAGCGCCTGTGGGTAAGTCGATAAAGTGATGTTGATAAGTGGTCAGCACAGAAATCCCGATCAGCGCGAACCAGCCGTGCACCAACCAGCGCCAGAACCCGTGAGTGTGCCGCTGGTACATGACCCACAGAATCACCAGCAGCGCGATGTGCAGCGACGGCGCCTGGTTAAACGGCTTGTCGAACCCCGCCAGCACCGCGAACAGCCAGCCGAACACGCCATCCAGCTCGGGCCTTTCGAAGGTAAAGCGCAGCGGCCACAGCAGGAAACAACTGACCGAAATCACCTGGGCACTCAGCAGCCGCAGGGCATGGCGTTTCAATTCATGACGACTGTCGGGCAGCAGCAACGAAAAACCGTACAGCAGATCAATCGTCCAGTAGGGCACGATGGTCCACGCCCAGAAAGGCATGGCGGTTTCCCAATCGAAAACGAACGTGCCGACGTCGCTACGCTGGTTCGTTACCCACGTGGCAAAGCCATAGCTGGCGAAAAACAGCGGCGCCAGCAGCAGCAACCAAAGCACGGCTGGTTTGAGCAATCCCGTTTCCCGGGGGGCCGCCGCCATCATTGCACCCGTTGCGCGAGGGACACGGTAAAGATCCCCCATTCATCCACACGCTGGGTGATTTTGCGGAAACCCGCCGCTTCCACCAGTTGATCCATTTCCGCCTGGCTGCGCCGACGCATCACCCAGGCTTGTCCCTGACGATGACTGGTCAGGGCGCGGGCAATCAATTCCAGTTGCGGGTGCCACGGTTGGCCGGTGTAAACCAGATAACCGCCGGGTTCGACAGAGTCGGCCAGGCCCGCCAGCGAACCGCCGACCATCGTGTTGTCGGCAAACAATTCATACAACCCGGACACCACCGCCAGCGTTGGCTTGGGTTCCAGCGCCGCGAGGTCGGCGCGGTCGAACGCATCGCCCTTCACGAATTGCGCGATGTCACCCAGGCCTTTATCGCGGATCAGTGCACCACCGTCCCGCACGTTGATGTCGCTGTAATCGCGCAGCAGGATCGATTCCGGCAACGGACTGACGCCCTGCAAGGCTTCAAGAATGTAGCGGCCGTGGCCGGCGGCGATATCGACGATGCGTACCGGGCGACCTTCGTCGCGCAGTTTGGCCATGGTCAGGCGCAGCAGTTCTTCGACGTTGAGTTTGCGCTGGCGAATGCCGCGCCAGCCGATGGAGTTCAGGTAATTCTGATCAATCATCCGCCCGAGCCCGCCCTTGCCGGTGGGCTGGTTGCGGTACACGTAATCGAGGGTGCTGCCGGAGTCGAAACCGGTATCGAAGCCCAGCTTCACGCCATCGGACAGCTTGCTGCCCAAGCGCATGCTCGCGCGGGTCATGCGCCAGTACAGGTCACGCAACGAGTTGTGCGGCAGCGGGGCGGCGAGGGATTCGGATTCGGCGCAGGTCAGGCCGATCTTGTCGGCGTCGAGCAGCGAAGCACGGTCCAGCGGGTAGTCGAAGTTTTGCAGGATAAAACGCTTGGCGCTGGCCACGGCCACGGCGCGATCACGTTCGCCAAGGGTGTCGTGGAAGAACCCCGGAAGGATGTGTTTTTCCTTTTTCAGGCTGCCCAGGCGTTCGAAGAACTGCTCCTGGGGTTTGCGGTGCACGACGAAGTCCGAGCCGGAAATCAGCAGCTGGGTCGGCACCTGAATCGCCTGGGCATCGGCCACCACGCGGTCGGCGGCTTCATACAAACCGAGCAACACATTCACCGAAATCGCCTTGGTGATCAGCGGATCGCTGTCGTAGGAGGCGACGCGCTCAGGGTCGTGGCTGAGGAACTTGGCCTTGACGTAGCTGTTGACGAAAAAGTTGCCGCGAAACTTGCGCATCAGCCCCAGGCCCGGCCGGGCGAACGGCACGTAGAGCTTGACCTTGAACGCCGGCGAGGCGAGCACCAGCGCGCGGATGCGCGGTGCGTAGTCGTGGACCCAGGTCGAGACGATCACGGCGCCGACGCTCTGGGCGATCACCGCCATGTTTTCTTCGTCGATCTCGTAAGTCGCGCTCAGGTGATCGCAAAAGGTCTGCACGTCGCGCACGCTGGTGGCGAAACTCGGGCTGTCGCCGCGAGCGCCGGGGGACTGGCCATGGCCTCGGGCATCCCAGGCAAAGAAGTCGAAACCCGGCAGATCCAGTTCATCCACCAAGTGGGCGATGCGCCCGGAATGTTCATGGCCGCGATGAAACAGCAGCACCGCTTTGCGTGGTTCGCCTGGCACGGCGGCGGTGGCCGGCCAGTGGCGGTAGAACAGCTCGACGCCGTCGTGGGTGGTGAAGGTCTGCTGCTGGGTTTCGCGCATTGCATGCTCCTTATGCTGGGGTGGCCTTACGCCGAGGGGGCTGTTTCCTGCACTTCTTTAAGGCCCTGACGGACCCGGTTGACCAAGGTGTAAGCCAGCAGGACGGCGACCACCCCAAACACAACGTTAATCCACAACGCACTGATCCAGCCAAGGGCGATGCCGGTGGCCAGAACACCCAGGACAAACGCCCGATCGCTTTTGCCCATCGGCCCGTCGTAGCGCCGCGACGCGCCGACCATCGGCCCGAGGACGCCACTGTACTCGCTGAACAGGGCCAGCAGCGTGACCGACAGCACAATCAATACGCTCACGTCGGCAATCAGCGCAAACGGCAGGATCAGTGCACAGTCGGCGACGATATCGCACAGTTCATTGAGGTAGGCACCCAGGCGTGACTGCTGGCCGAATTCCCGGGCGAGCATGCCGTCGATGGCGTTCAGCGCCATGCGCAGGATCATCCACAGCGGAATCAACGTAAACACCCACGGGTGCTGGGCGAAACAGGCAATTGCGATGCCCACTACCACCGAAATGACCCCGGCCAGCACGGTGATTTGATTGGCGGTGGTGCCGTTATCGAACAGCCGTTGCACCAAGGGTCGCAACAGGTTCTGAAACGCCGGTTTTAGCTGGTAAATGGAGGGCATCGGGGGATGGTCTCGGCAATTGAAAGCGTGAACATTCAGGGTTATACGTCACAATAATCAGAATGCCAGTAAAACCCGTCTTTCCGCGAATCCAGGGCTCATCGGAAACTCTTGGCCCCGCGTGTTTCAGTGCTCAGGAGTTTACCGATGGACCGATTCCAGGAAATGCAGGTATTCGCTGCGGTCGCCCAGGCGCAAGGCTTTTCGGCGGCGGCGCGGCGGCTGGGGATGTCGGCCGCGAGCGTCACCCGCGCGGTGGCGGCGCTGGAGAAACGCATCGGCACGCTGCTGCTGACGCGCACCACCCGCAGCGTGTATTTGAGCGAAGCGGGCCAGCGTTATCTGGAAGACTGTCGGAGAATTCTCGCCGAGGTGCAGGAAGCCGAGGATTCGGCGGCAGGCAGCCACGCCCAGCCTCGCGGGCAATTGACGATTACTGCGCCGGTGTTGTTTGGCGAGTTGTTCGTGACGCCGCTGATGGTGGGTTATCTCGATCAATTCCCTGAGGTGACGATCAACGGGTTGTTGGTCGATCGCGTGGTGAGCATGGTCGAGGAGGGCATTGATGTCGCGGTGCGCATCGGTGAACTGCCGGACAGTAATCAGCACGCGATTCGGGTCGGCGAGGTGCGCCGGGTGATTTGTGCGTCGCCGACCTATCTGAACGCCCATGGCCGGCCCCGGCATCCTGAAGAGTTGTCCGGGGCGCCAGTGGTGGCGACTTCATCCATCGGGCAACTCCGGAACTGGCCCTTCCTCGATAAAGGCCAGCCGCTGAGCGTACGTCCGGAACCGCGGCTGGTGGTCACGGCCAATCAGGCGGCCATTACGGCGGCGAGCCTCGGCCTGGGGTTTACCCGCGTCCTGTCCTACCAAGTGTCGAGCAAAGTCGCGGCCGGTGAGTTGGAAATCGTGCTGGCGGACTTTGAACTGCCGCCGCTGCCGATTCACGTGGTGTACCAGGGCGGGCGCAAGGCCCCGGCGCGGATTCGCAGTTTTGTCGACTTTATGGTGAAGGCGCTGCGCGAACACCCAGCCCTGGGCTGATGGCACAAACCCTGTGGGAGTGGGCTTGCTCGCGAAAGCGGTTGATCAGCCAACATCCCTGTTGAATGAAAAATAGCATTCGCGAGCAAGCCCGCTCCCACAGGAAGGTTTATTGCGGCTGTTGAAATAATGGATTGCAAATGCTGGTTATTCTGTTGTTTTGGTGATGGGTAGATGATGGCCTCCATCGGTGCTGATCATTCCCTGAACAGCGCCATCACCCAGCGGAGTCGACCATGCACGCCATCAAACTCTACAACTTCCCCCGTTCCGGCCACGCTCACCGCGCGGAGCTGATGCTGTCCCTGCTGCAGCTGCCGACCGAGCTGATCCTTGTCGATCTGGCCAAAGGCGCGCACAAGCAGCCGGAGTTCCTGGCGCTCAACTCGTTTGGCCAGGTGCCGGTGCTGGATGATCAAGGCGTGGTATTGGCCGACTCCAACGCCATCCTGGTGTACCTGGCGCAGAAATATGGCAACGGTCGCTGGCTGCCGACAGATCCGGTAGGCGCGGCCAAAGTACAGCGCTGGTTGTCGGTGGCGGCCGGGCCGATTGCCTTTGGTCCCGCCAGAGCCCGGCTGATCACGGTGTTTGGTGCGTCCTTCAACGCTGAAGAAGTGATCGCACGTTCCCATGACCTGCTCAAAGTGATGGATCAGGAACTGACCCACGGCGAATTTCTGGTGGGCAACGAGCCGACCATCGCCGACGTCGCGGCCTACAGCTACATCGCCCATGCGCCGGAAGGCAACGTGTCCCTGGCGGATTACGCCAATGTGCGGGCCTGGCTGGCGCGGATCGAAGCCTTGCCCGGGTTTGTCGGCATGCCGCGCACCGCCGTTGGCCTGCAACAATCAGCCTGATACTCGCGTTCGTTCACGCTGCGCCTTGAGTGCAGGGGAGAGGCCGTTATGGAACATTCACCGTGGCACGCCGGCGAAAAGCAGTTGCAGGAACACGTAGGTGTTGCCGAGCGAATGGACACCCTCGGTCGTCGGGTGATTCGCAGCGAAATGCCAGACCAGCATCGTCAGTTCTATCAACAACTGCCGTTCATGCTGTACGGCGCGGTGGATGCCGATGGTCGTCCCTGGGCCAGCATTCTCGAAGGCCCGCCGGGTTTCGCCCATTCTCCTGCGCCTACCGGGTTGCAGTTCGAAAGTCTGCCGGCCGCCGATGACCCCGCGCAATTGCACGACGGGGCCGCCATCGGCCTGCTGGGCATCGAATTGCACACCCGGCGGCGTAACCGTCTCAATGGACGGGTCGGCGCCATGACGGCGAGCGGCTTCGGTGTCACGGTGGAACAATCCTTTGGCAACTGCCCGCAATACATTCAGTTGCGCCAGTTTCGCACGGTGCCGCTGGCGGATGCTTCCACCCGTATCGCCCAGCACCTCGACGAACTGGATGACGCGGCACGAGCGGTGATCGCCCAAGCCGATACGTTGTTTGTCGCCAGTTATGTCGACGTCGATGGCAAACGTTCAGTGGACGTTTCCCATCGCGGTGGCCAGCCCGGTTTCGTCCGTATCGAAGGCAATCGGCTGACCATTCCGGATTTCGCCGGCAACCTGTTTTTCAATACCTTGGGCAACCTGCTGATCAATCCGCAGGCCGGTTTGCTGTTCATCGATTTCAATTCGGGCGATTTGCTGCAACTGAGCGGTCGCGCTGAAGTCATTCTTGAAGGCCCGCAGATCGAAGCTTTTCAAGGCGCCGAGCGGTTGTGGACGTTCGACGTTGAACGCCTCGTGCGCCGGCCAGCGGCGTTGGCCCTGCGCTGGCGTTTCGACGGTATGTCGCCCAACAGCCTGATGACCGGCACCTGGGAACAGGCTGCCGCGCGCCTGCAAGCCCAGGCCCTGGGTGATGCCTGGCGCCCGCTGCGGGTGGTGCGTATCGAAGCGGAAAGCCAGAACATCCGCTCGGTCTACCTGGAGCCCGCCGATGGCGTCGGGTTGCCGGTGTTCCAGGCCGGGCAGCATTTGCCGTTGCGCTTTCACATTGGCGGCGAAACCCATATCCGCACCTACAGCCTGTCGAGCGCGCCGTCCGATGACTTTTTCCGCATCAGTGTGAAGCGTGATGGCTTGGTGTCTTCCCACGTGCATGAGCAGATCCGCGTCGGTGACGTGCTGGAGGCCCGGGCGCCGCAAGGGCATTTCACCGTGGCACCCCATGAGCGTCGGCCACTGGTGTTGTTGGCCGCCGGGGTGGGCATCACGCCGTTGCTGTCGATGGTGCGCGAAGTGGTTTATCAAGGCTGGCGCACGCGGCGCATTCGGCCGACCTGGTTCTTCCAGAGTTCGCGCACGTTGGCGGATCAGCCATTTCGTTCAGAGATCGACCGTTTGCTCGAAGGCACCGGCGATACGATCCGGGTGCTGCGCCTGCTCAGCCAACCGGAGCCCGAAGCGCGGGAGGGCGAAGACTTCGACCTGACCGGACGCATCGACACGGCTTTGCTCCAAACGATGCTGGAGGTCGAAGACTACGATCAACTGGACTTTGTCCTGTGTGGTCCGGGGAGTTTTACTCAAGCGCTGTACGACAGCCTGCGAGAACTGGATATTCGCGATTCAAGGATTCATGCCGAAACGTTCGGCCCCTCGACATTGCGTCGGCGCCTGGACCCGGATGCCGTTGTCATCGAACAGCCACCGGCCGCTACAACCTCGGTGCCGGTGGTGTTCGAGCGTTCGGCCAAGGAGGCGCGCTGGCAACCGGACGGCGGCAGTTTGCTGGAGTTGGCGGAAAGCCGCGGCTTGCGCCCGGAATTCAGTTGCCGTGGCGGGTCGTGTGGTACCTGCAAGACCCGCTTGATCAGCGGCCAGGTGAATTATCCACAGCCGCCGGCGGAAGTACCGGAAGAGGGGCAGGTGCTGATTTGTTGTGCGATACCGGCTCAAGGTTCGCAGCCACTGGTGCTCGACCTATAACCAGCGCAGTTCCCCTGTGGGAGCGGGCTTGCTCGCGAAAGCGGTGGATCAGCCCACATCATCGTTGAATGACAAACCGCATTCGCGAGCAAGCCCGCTCCCACAGGGGATTGGGGATGTCTTTAAAGCGGAGTTCATTCCCACCGCCATCAGGCATAGGACAGGGATTTTTCTTCCAGCAATTCCTGATACAACGCCGTCCACTTGCGACCCATGTCATCGGCGGTAAACAACTGCCGATACCGCGCTTCCGCCTTCACCCCCATTGCCGCCGCGCGAACCGGGTTTTCCCAAAGGGTGCGCATCGCCTCGCGGAATGCCTGTGGATTACTCGGTGGCACCACCAGCCCGGTTTCGTTGTGGATGTTGATGTAGCTGGTGCCGGTGCCGATCTCGCTGGAGATCATCGGTTTGCCATACATCGCGCCTTCCAGCAGTGAAATGCCGAACGCTTCGGAACGCAGGTGGGACGGGAACACGATGGCGTAGCTCAATTGCAGCAACGCCACTTTGTCTTCGTCCCCGAGGCGCCCGAGGAAGTGAATATTGCGCAGGCCCAAGGCCTTGGCCTGGGCATGCAGTTCGAGCTCCTTCGGGCCGGCGCCAACGATCACCACCGGGTAATCCAGGTCTTTCATGGCGTCGAGCAGGATGTGCAAGCCTTTGTAGTAGCGCATCACCCCCACGAACAGGAAAAACTTATCCCCAAGCTTCTGCCGCCACTGGGCCATGCGCTCGTTGTCGGGTTGTGGATAACCGGCCTTGTTCAAGCCATAGGGAATGACGCGGGTCTTGTCCTGAAACTGCTGCAGCACATCGCTGGTATGCAGGTAATTCGGCGACGCCGCAACAATCCGGTCAGCGCTGGCAAGGAAGCGGTTCATCAATGGCCGGTAGAGTTTGAGCAGTGTTTTCTGGCGAATGATGTCCGAGTGGTAAGTCACGACACTGGGTTTGCGCATCCCGCTGGCGAAGTGCACCACATCCATGAACGGCCAGGGGAAGTGATAGTTGACCACGTCAGCTTCGGCCGCCAACTCGCGAAACTTTTTGAAGACGCTCAGGGAAAAACCCGTGGAGGCGAACTGAAGATCGAGTTTGGCCCGATGGACTTCATGCTGTCCGACTTGCACCACGGGCGGTGTCGGATCGCTGCTCAGGGACAGCACTTGGCCCTCTATGCCTTGCTGGGCGCAGCTTTCGCACAATTGGAAGATCACTTGTTCGATCCCGCCGACGGTGTCGGGTAGAGACGTTTTGTAAAAATGAAGAACTCGCATTCAACCTCCCAAAGCCTGGCGGTAGGCGCGGGCTGTGATCTTCGCGCAACGCTCCCAGGAAAAAAGCTTCGCTTGTTGTAGTCCCGCTTCTCGGCATGCCTGCCAATGCGTTTTATCGTCGATCAGTCGGCTCATGGCCTCGCGCAAACCTTCAGGATCGTCCGCTTCAATGTAGTTGCCCGCCGCGCCGGCCACCTCCGGCATTGCCGATTGCCGCACCAGGATCACCGGCGTGCCGCTGGCCATGGCTTCCAGGACCGGGAGGCCGAAGCCTTCGTAGATCGATGGAAAAATCAGCGCCCGGGCTCCTGCCAACAGTTGCGCCACCTGCTCGTCAGGCAGGTAACCCAGCAAACACACATGACCGGCGGCCAGAGATTGACGCAGTTCCTCGCTGAATTGCTCGCGTTGCCAGCCGGCCATGCCGACGATCAACAGCGGAAATTGTTGGCGCTGTGCCTCTGGCAGCGAGGCGTGAGCGCGCAGGGCCAGTGACAGGTTCTTGCGCGGCTCCAGGGTGCCGACGCAGAGGAAATATTCCCGCGCCTCGACCCCATGGGCCTTGAGGACTGTGTCGATCTCCGCCGCTTCACGGGGATGGAACCGTGCCGCAACGCCCAGCGGCGCGACGATGAAACGTTCGGCGGGCAGGGCGAAATAATCCTGGGCCTCGTCGGCAATAAACTGCGAGTCGGTGAGAATCAGCCGCGCCTGCTGCACGCCGTCGGCCAGTCGCCGCTCGATTTCGCGCAAGCGGGCCGGCGGTTGCGTCTCGGGGTAATGCAGGTGCGTCAGATCATGCAGGGTCATAATCGTCGGGCCGTCGAACGACAGCGGCCACAAACTCGGTTCGTGATAAAGGTCGATGGCCTGGGAGCGGCCCTGATCGAAGCGTTTCTGCGCCAGCCAGCGCCGTGCCTGGTAGGCCCCGGGAATTTGTCGCAACAGCGGCGTCAGTCGCGAGTAGCCGGGCATCGCTGCTTCGGGCAGCGAAGTGCTCCAGCCCCAGCCGTGGAACAGCGACAGCTCGACGTCCGGTTCGCAGGCGAGGGCGCCCACCAGTTCTGCGACGTAATGGCCGATGCCGGTACGCGGTGCCTGGAGAATCCGCGCGTTAAGGGCAATTCGCATGCTGACTCTCAGGCTCAGGATTTTCAGGCACCGACACCGGGCGGATCAGGTTGCGCTCGATCCGCTCCACCAATTGCGCACTCGCCTCGCGCCAGCTCAGCCAGCGCCAATGCTCCAGGGCCAGCGGTGCCGGAAACACCCCGGTGCGCTCCATGTTGGTCACCAGGTCGGTCAGGCTCTGCGGGTTTTCCAGGTCGAAATACGCCATGTAGTCGCCACCGATTTCCCGGAACACCGGAATATCACTGCCCATTGCCGGCAGACCGCGTTGCATGGCTTCCACCAGCGGCAGCCCGAAGCCTTCGACGTAGGACGGGAACACCAGCGCCGTGGCGTGGGAGTAGGCGTGTTCCAGGCTCTTGTCCGAGAGCGAGTTGAACATTAACAAGCGGCGGTTCAGCTCGGGATGCTGGCGGATGCGCTCGACCAACGCGTCACACTTCCAGCCAATCTTCCCGGCAATGCACAACCTGGCCTTGGACCCGGCGGCCCAGGCGCGTTCGAAGGCGTCGAGCAGGTAGGCGTGATTTTTTCGCGGCTCGATGGTGCTGACCATCAGGAACACCGGTTCCGGTGCCTTGAACATCTGCAGCAAGCCGCGATCGACTTCGGAACCGGCATCGCTCAAGTCGAGTTCGGAACCGAGGTGGAAATAGTCGAACCAGCGCTGCTGCACCTGTTGCGCACCGACGCGGCGCAGCATTTCTTCGCGCACCTGGTCGCGGATGGTGGTGGAGATCGCCACATAACCATCGGCGGTGCGGGCGATCCAGTCGAACCAGTCGTTGAACACCTTGACCAGCCCGGCGTCGCAAAATTGCGGGTGGGTCAGCGGGATCAAATCGTAGATCACCGACACGATGCCAACACCATCACGTTTGAGTTGCTCGGCCAGAGGGAAAAAGTTGGCGTGCCACGAGGAGTCGAGCAGCACCAGTTGATCACCGGCGCGATGCTGCAACGGCACGCAGCGCTCAGGCACTGGCTTGCCCTTGAGTGCCCGGTCCAGCAGGCGCATCGGCAGACTCAGGCAGGCAAACGCGAAGAGGCGACAACCGACGTACAGCACCCGCCGGGCGAACAGTGACTGACTGAACGGACGGCGCCGTTCTAGCGTGCGGTGGCGCAGCCAGAACAGGTTGGCCCACTGTTCCAGCTTCACCCGCAGGCTCGTCAGATTGACGTTCGGTGTTTTCAACGGCGCCAGGCTTTTCACCTGATAGAGCGCGCCGTTGAGCATCACTACGGGAATGCATTCGCGGGTTGCGTCGGCCGCCGGCAGTTGTTGAATAACATTGCGCACGACTCGCTGAATGCCCGAGTTGGCGTTTGGATGTTCGTAGACGTAGGTGCATTCCACCAACAATCGGGTCATCGCGACACCTCCGGGTCTGCCGTTTGCACAACGGTTTCGCTGGAACGGCTGATGCTGGTCTGTGCCTCCAGCCACGAGCAGCCGACGAAGTCTTCCTGACGATTGTTGATCACGTGGAACACCAGGCCGTAGTCGCGCCATTCGAAGTTGCGATCCAGGTGTGAGTCCAGGCGCGACAGGCTCAAGGCGATCGAATAATTGCCCTTGCCCAGGCGCATGTCGAAGGCAAAGCGAAAGGTCACCCGTTCACCGGCACTGAGGTCGGTGATGGCTTTGTCCAGGCGATGGGTGTTGATCCCGTAAATCGCCTGGCCCAGCCGATCCTTGATCATGAAGCCCAGGATCAGTCGTTCGATGTCTTGGCGAACCTCGGTCTGCACTTCCAGCACCATCGGCTGGCCCACTTCTGCGACTTCGACGGAGCGCCCCTGGGCGTCGAGCAGGCGCACACTGACAATTCCCGCCTCGCCAGTGCCGGAAATGGTTTGCACCTGGCCGTTGGCGAGCATTTCCTGGCGCACCGTCTGGCCTTCGCGCTGGGCGAGCATGGCGTTGTAATAGTCCATGACTTCTTCGGGTTTGCCGCGCATCGCCATGCGTCCGCCTTCCAGCAGGATCGCGGTGTCGCAGATCGACTGAATCGCCGAGCGGTCATGGGACACGATCAGCAGGGTGGTGCCGGCCTTGCGGAAGTTGCGGATGCGGTCGAAGCTTTTGTGCTGGAAGTAGGCGTCGCCCACCGACAGCGCTTCATCGACGATCAGGATGTCCGGGCGCCGCGCCGTGGCAACGCTGAACGCCAGGCGCATCTGCATGCCGCTGGAATAGGTGCGCACCGGGTGGTCGATGGCTTCGCCGATTTCGGCAAAGCTTTCGATTTCCGGCATCAACGCTTCGATCTCTTCAAGCTGCATGCCCAGCAACTGGCCAGCCATGAAAGCGTTCTGCCGCCCGGTGAAGTCCGGGTGAAAACCCATGCCCAGTTCCAGCAACGCGGCGACTCGACCTTGCAGTTGAATCTGCCCGCAGGTTGGCTGGGTGGTGCCGGTGATCATCTTCAGCAGCGTGCTTTTGCCCGCGCCGTTGACACCGACAATGCCCACGGCTTCACCGGGCTGGATCTCGAAATCGACGCCTTGCAGGATCCAGTGCAAGTGATGACGGGTGCCGGAAAACGGCACCAGCCATTCGAACAGGCGGCTCCAGCGATTCGGGTATTGTTTGTAGGCCTTGCCCAGGCCACTGACGCGTATATGCCCCATCAGAGTTCGTCCACCATTTCACCGACGCGCTGACGGAACATCCGCAGCGCCAGGCCGCAGAACAGCAGCCCGATCACCAGCAACGGGATGAGTGACTGCCAGTTTGGCCATTGGTTGTAGAGGAAGACGTTCTGGTAGCTGGTCATCAGCGCGGTCATCGGGTTGAGCCCGATCAGGTGCTGGATGCCTGGCGGCAGGATCGAGACGGGATACACGATCGGCGTCAGCCAGAACCAGAATTGCAGGAGGATGCCGAAAAACTGCCCGACATCGCGAAAGAACACATTGAGAATGCCGAGGATCATCCCCAGCCCGGCGGCAAAGATCACTTGCAGGATCAGCAGCGGAATCAGCGCCAGCAGGGCCATGCCCGGCAAGCGTCCGCTGATCAGCAGGAAGCCGAAAAACAGGCCCAGGATGATCCCGAAGTTGATACCGGCATTGAGCAGGGTGATCACCGGCAGGCAGATGCGCGGGAAGCTGATTTTCTTCAGCAGGTTGGCGTTTTCCAGAAACATGCTCTGGCTGCGGGTGGTGATTTCCGAGAACAGGCCCCAGGTCAGCAGGCCGGCGCACAGGTAAACGCTGTAGGCCAGGCCATCGTCCACGCCCGGCAAGCGGGCGCGCATGATCTGGGAAAAGATCACCGTGTACACGACGATCATCGACAGCGGATTGAGCACGGTCCACAGGGCACCGAACAGCGAATTGCGATAACGCGCCTGAAACTCTCGCTTGACGCTACCGAGGATGAAACCGCGGTAATTCCACAGCGAGCGGTACAGATTAAGCAGCATTCAAACCGTCCTGCCGTAGTGATCTTCGAAGCGGACGATATCGTCCTCTCCCAGGTATTCGCCGCTTTGCACTTCGATGATCACCAGGTCGATGACCCCCGGGTTTTCCAGGCGATGCTTATGTCCGGCGGCAATGAAGGTGGACTCGTTCTTGGCCACAAGGTGGGTGCCGGTGCCATTGTTGGTGACCTTGGCCATGCCTTCGACCACGACCCAGTGTTCGTTGCGGTGGTGGTGCATTTGCAACGACAACTTGCCGCCCGGCTTGACCACGATGCGCTTGATCTTGAAGCGCGTGCCTTCCTCGAGCACGGTGTAGGTGCCCCATGGCCGGCTGACGGTGCGGTGCAGGCGATAGGCTTCGTGCTTTTTGTCCTTGAGCTGCTTGGCCACCCGGCGCACATCCTGGGCGCGGTCGGCGTGGGCCACCAACACCGCGTCGGCGGTGTCGACGATGATCAGGTTATCCACACCCACCGCAGCCACCAGCCGGCCTTCGCTCTGGACGAAGTTGTTGTGGCTGTCGACAAAGATCGCATCGCCGCTGGCGCGATTGTTTTGCGCATCCGGCGGTATCAGCGCGGCCAGCGCCCCCCATGAACCGATGTCGCTCCAGTCGAAACCGGCGGGCACCACCACCACTTTGTCCGAGCGCTCCATCAAGGCGTAGTCGATGGAGATGTCGGTGATCTCGGCAAACAGCGTCGGCGACAATTCCTGTTGCAGGCAACCGCCGGTTTCCACGGGCGCACTCTCGGCCATGCAGGCGCGGGTCTGTTCCAGCAACTCCGGGGCGTGAACCTGCAACTCATCCAGCAGCGTGGCCACCGAGAAACAGAACATCCCCGAATTCCACAGGAAGTTGCCGCTTTCCAGGTAATGGGTCGCGGTTTGCAAGTCGGGTTTTTCGACGAAACGCTGGACCTTGGCCGCACCTTTGTCATCCAGCGGAGCGCCAGTCTCGATGTAGCCGAAGCCGGTTTCCGGCGCCGTCGGCACCACGCCGAACGTCACCAGGTGACCGCTCTTGGCCAGCGTCACGGCGTGCTCGACCGCACTTTGCAACGCGTCGACATTGACGATCAGGTGATCGGCGGGCATGACCACCATGATCGCCTCGTCACCGTGCAGGGCTTGCAGCGACAGCGCCGCCGCCGCAATGGCCGGGGCGGTGTTGCGGCCCGTCGGCTCCAGCAGGAAGTGCCCGCGATGACGGGCCATCTGCGCGTCGTGGTAGTGATCCTTGCTCTGGAAGTAATACTCGCGGTTGGTCACGGTGACGATGTCGCCCCAACCATCGAGCAAACCCGCCGCGCGTCGATAGGTCTTGCCCAGCAGCGACTGGCCGTCGGGCAATGTCATGAACGGCTTGGGGTGCCCTTCGCGAGACACCGGCCACAAACGGGTCCCGGCACCGCCGGAGAGGATCACAGGAATCAGCATGGCCTACTCCTTGGCGACGCGTTTCATGTCCGCATCCATCATCATGCGGATCAAGGTATCCAGATCGGTTTTTGGCTTCCAGCCCAGCACACGCTGGGCCTTGGCCGGGTTGCCGAGCAGTACGTCGACTTCGGCCGGGCGGAAGAATGCCGGGTCGATCTTCACGTAGTCGCGGTAGTTCAGGCCGATGTGATCGAAGGCGATGCGGCACATTTCGCGCACGGTGGTGGTCACGCCGGTGGCGACCACGTAGTCGTCGGGTTTGTCCTGTTGCAGCATCAGCCACATGGCTTCGACGTAGTCGCCGGCAAAACCCCAGTCGCGCTTGGTGTCGATGTTGCCCAAGCGCAGTTCATCCTGTTTGCCTTGCTTGATGCGGGCGGCGGCGTCGGTGACCTTGCGGGTCACGAACTCGATGCCGCGCAGCGGTGATTCGTGGTTGAACAGGATCCCGCTGTTGGCGTGCAGGTTGAAGCTTTCGCGGTAATTCACGGTGATCCAGTGACCGTAGAGCTTGGCCACGCCATAAGGGCTGCGCGGGTAGAACGGGGTGTTCTCGTCCTGCTGCTCGGCCTGGATCAGGCCAAACATTTCGCTGGTGGACGCCTGATAGAAACGCGTGTGCGGGCTGAACTGGCGGATCGCTTCGAGCAGGTGAGTCACCCCCAAGCCGTCAACGATGCCGGTGGTCACCGGTTGATCCCAGGAGGCGGCGACAAAGCTTTGCGCCGCCAGGTTGTAGACCTCGTCCGGCGCCGACTTGATCACCGCGCGCTGCACCGAGCAGGCGTCGGCCATGTCGCCGTCCAGGTACACGATGTCACCCTCGACACCCATCTCGCGCAGGCGCCAGCGTGAATCGCTGCTGCGCCGGGCCACCAGGCCGTGGACCTTGTAACCCTTGTCGAGCAACAGTTTGGCCAGATAGGCGCCATCCTGGCCGGTGATCCCTGTGATCAGTGCACTTTTTGTCATTCTTCTTTCACTCGCTTCTCCCAGTCGGACAGGATCGCCCGCAGGGATTGTTGTGTTGTGATTTCAGGCGTCCACCCGGTGGCCTGGGCAAGCTTGGCATGGCTGCCGCACACCCGGCGCTGATCGGCGCGGCGAAGGCGTGCGGGGTCCTGAATCAATTGCATGTCGACCTGGGCAATGTCCCCCAGTTGTTCGATCAGGTTGCGGATGCTTTGCTCGCGCCCCGAGCAAATGTTGTAGACCTGCCCCGGCGTGCCTTTTTCCAGCAGCGCCAGGTAAGCCGAGATCACATCGCCGACATCGAGGAAGTCGCGGGTGACGTCGATGTCGCCGACTTCCAGTCGGGGCGCCTGCAGGCCTTGTTTGATCCGGTTGATTTGCCGTGCGGCGCTGGCGATGACGAAGCTGTCTTTCTGCCCGGTGCCGATGTGGTTGAACGGCCGCGCCACCAACACCGGCCAGCCCTCGCTCAAGCCCCATTGCAGGCTGAGGAATTCCGCCGACAGTTTGCTCACGGCATACGGGTTGCGCGGGCAGGGTGGCTGGAGTTCGGTAATTGGTAACTGGGCTTCGCTGACCTGGCCATAGACGTCGCCGGAGCTGACGTACAGGAAGGTGCCCTTGAAACCGCGCGCCTTGAGGGCTTGCAGCAGGTTCAGGGTGCCGAGCAGGTTGATGTTCAACGTGCGGGCCGGATCACGGAACGCTTCGGGAACGAAGGTCTGGCCGGCCAGGTGAATGACCGCGTCGGGCAACTCGGGCCACAGGCCTTCGAGGCTGTCCGGGTGGCCGAGGTCATACCGGGAAGGGACAGGCAGTAGCTCCCATTCCAAGGCATCAGACTTCAGACGTGATTGGATGTGTTGTCCTACGAATCCACTCAGACCCGTAACGAACAGACGCTTTTTCAAACAGCGACCCCTTGGTCATGCATTTCGTCCGTTCCCCACAGGCTTTACGGAGATGTCTGACGGACCGGTAAGATTTCTTGGCCGAAAGACAGGCGAAATGTTTTGTTGTAGTTGTTTGGTAGCCAATCTGTGCCAATTGCTCGGCAATTTCAACAGGTCCAACCGTGACTGGTCAGTTCTCGTTAGCGTAGCCCGATTTTTCTCGCTGGGCGGTTCACGAATCCTCGACGGATGTGTTTAGAATGCCCCTCGTCACGATTATCCAGTGTTCGCCCGGGACGCTCCCTGACCCCGCGAAGCTGACCATTAAAACAAGAACGTAGACGGGCAAGAAGACGATGGACGACGACCGGCAAACGCCGACTCGATCCGTGGCTTTGCCGTCATAGAGTGGGGCTGCCGGGACGGCGGTTTCATCGTGGGATGCCATGAATTTCATTCTTTACTCGGACGTCAACGACAGCTCCATCAGCCAGAGCCTCGGTCGTCCCGAATACAGTTACTACTTCGTGCTCAAGGCCTATCGCCCGGTGCTCGAAAGCCTTGGGCGGGTACATGTGGTGGCGTCGGCCGCCGAAGTCGACCCGCTGTATCGGCAACTGCAACAGACTGGGCAGGAATGCCTGTTCCTCTCGTTCTCCCCACCGCATAAAACCCCGATCGACCTGCAATGCCCGATGGTGTGCGTGATTGCCTGGGAGTATGACTCGATCCCGTCCGAGCATTGGGATGACGATCCGCGACACGACTGGAGCCAGACCCTGGCGCGTCATGGCCGGGTGATTACTTTGTCCAGCCACACCGCCCAGGCCATCCGCCGTACCCTGGGCGAAGACTTCCCGGTGCTGGTATTGCCTACGCCGTTGTGGGAACGCTTCGCCGACGTACGTGAGCAGTATCCGAGTACACCGGTCAATTCGGGCACAGTCTTGCAGATCAAGGGTTGCATCATCGACAGCCGTCCGATGGGCCTGTCAGCCGATGGCTTGATCGCGCCGATCTTCAACGAGCAGGAACTGGAAGCCCGCGGCTTGAGTGTTGAAGAACCGGAACCCGAGCCCGAGCCGGAACCCGTGGCGCCACCGCCGCTGACCCTGCGCCGCCGTGCCTTCATCACCAAGCATTACCTGCGTGAAGGCTACCGGGCGGTGACGACTGAGTCCGAGCATTCGCCGCTGTTTTTGCTCAAGCACAACCTGTTGCTGTGGTATCGCGAAGCCGTTCGTGACCTGGTGCCGGTCGCGGTCCGCAAACAGCTTTTCCGCTTGCGTACGCCAGCGCCAGAGTCATTGCCAGAACCGCAACCAGTGCCCGAGCCACTGCCGCTGGCGACCACCGTCAGCGAAGCAATGGAGCAGGCCGAGCACCCGCAAGCCTTGCTGCCCGACACCAGCGAACGGGTCGAGATCGAGGTCAGCGGCGTGGTGTATGTGAGCGTGTTCAACCCTGAAGACGGGCGCAAGAACTGGCATCACCTGATCACCGCGTTCTGCTGGGCCCTACGTGATGCCGAAGACGCCACGCTGGTGCTGAAGATCACCCAGAACGACTTGTCGACCTACTACGTGCACTTGATCACCTTGCTGTCGCAACTCTCGCCATTCGCCTGTCGAGTGGTGGTCATGCATGGTTATCTGGAGGACGAAGAATTCGCCAGGCTCTACGGCGCGGCGAGTTTCTACGTCAACGCGTCCCGCTGCGAAGGCTTGTGCCTGCCGTTGATGGAGTTCATGTCCTGCGCCCGGCCGGTGATTGCACCGAACCACACGGCGATGGGCGACTACATCGATGAGCGGGTCGGGTTTATCGTCAAGTCCAGCCATGAGCCGACAATCTGGCCGGAAGATGCGCGCATCCTCTATCGGACCCTGCGCCATCGACCGGACTGGGGCTCATTGAAAGCGGCTTATGAGGACAGCTACGCGATGGCTAAAAATCGTCCACAGGACTACCAGGCCATGGCCACTGCCGCGAATGAACGCATGCGCGATTACTGCGGTTTTGCCCCGGTGCAGCAGCGCTTGTCTCAATTTTTCGGGCTGACGCCGAGCATTGAAGCCACGCCACGGACAGCCGAGGCGGGGACTGCATCATGCTGATCATCATTCATTCGGAAACCAACAAGAGCAACATCCAGCAGAACCTGGGACGGCCGGAGTACAGCTATTACTTCGTGCTCAAGGAATTCCGCCCGGTGCTGGAGCGACTGGGGCAAGTCATCGAAGTCAGCAACCCCGACGAACTGGTGGATCGCCTGTATTTCGATTGCCTGAGCCGTGGCGAAGACTGCATTTTCCTGTCGTTCTCGCCGCCCCATCGCACGCCGATTCATTACGCCTGCCCGACCCTCCCGCTATTCGCCTGGGAATTCAGCACCATCCCCACCGAGAGCTGGCAGGGCGAACCCCGCCACGACTGGCGCCTGGTGTTGGAGGCGTGCGGCATGGCGATTACCCATTCGACGTACACCGTAAATGCGGTGCGCGATGTGATGGGCCCTGACTATCCGATCTGCGCCATTCCCGCGCCGGTGTGGGACCGCTTTGCCGCACGGGGCGAGCAACTGACCAAGCGTGCGGTGGTGGAGCCGGTGCAACTGAACCTGCGCGGCTTGTTGATCGACAGCCGCACCACGGATCTGCGCCCTTACGGCCCGCCCGCGTTGCGCGAAGGCACACCGCTCTCGTTCGACGGTCCGCCCCGGGACTGTCAGTTGCAGCTGGAAGGCGTGGTCTACACCTCGGTCTTCAACCCTTACGACGGGCGCAAGAACTGGCAGGACATGCTCAGCGCATTCTGCACCACGTTCCGCGACTCGCCCGATGCAACGCTGGTGCTGAAACTCACCCACCATGACATCGCCAACGCGCTGAACGACATGCTGCACCACCTCTACAAGAACCAGTCGTACCAGTGCCGGATCGTACTGATCCACGGTTATCTGGCCGATGTGGATTACGAAAGGCTGGTCGAGGCCACCAGTTACGTGGTGAACAGCTCGTTCGGCGAAGGGCAATGCCTGCCGCTGATGGAGTTCATGTCCTGCGGCAAACCGGCGATCGCGCCGCTGAACACGGCAATGGCCGACTACGTCGACAGCGACAACGCGTTCATCGTCGATTCCACCGATGAGCTGACGGCGTGGCCCCACGATCCTCGCGCGGCGTACCGCACGCTGCGCTACGTGACCGATTGGGATTCGTTGTGCACGGCCTATCGCGTCAGTTATGACGTGGCGAAAACCGATACCGAGCGTTATGCCCGGATGTCGGCCCACGCGGTGCGCAGCCTGGAACGGTTTTGCAGCCAGGCCAGCACCGAAAAGCGTTTGCGGACGTTTTTCGAACAGCGGCTGGAGCGTGCCAAGGCGCTGTCGGCGGAAGCCTCGCGCGCATGATCCGGCGCTTGCTCGCACGACTCTGGCCGGCGCCGCTGCCGGCACCTGTCCCGATCGCCAGTGTGTCGCCACGGGACGTCGGCTTGCATGACGCGATCATCGACGGCTGGTTTTTGAACGACACCGGCGAACTGCTCAAGGGCTTTGCCATCACGGCGGACGACACTTTGCTGGACGTCGGTTGTGGTGAAGGCGTGGCGACCTTGTTTGCGGTGCGCCAGGGCGCATCGGTGATCTTCACCGATAGCGAACACGACAAGGTCCGCGACCTGGCCCGGCAAGTAGACGCGCAGTCGGATAAACAAAACCTTGGGCTGGTGAGCAACAGCCTGCCGCTGCCCCTGGCCGACGGGTGTGCGAGCAAAGTGGTGTGCATGGAAGTGCTCGAACACATCGATCAGCCCGAGCCGTTCATGGCCGAACTGGTGCGCATGGGCCGCCCCGGCGCGTTGTATCTGTTGAGCGTGCCAGCCCCGGTGGGTGAACATTTGCAAAAGGGCATTGCGCCGGCCAGCTATTTTCAGTCACCCAATCACGTACAGATTTTTACCCCCGAACGTTTTGCCTCGATGGTGGAAGACGCCGGGCTGGTGATTGAGCATCGCCAGGCCACCGGGTTCTTCTGGGTCATGGGCATGATCTTTTTCTGGGCCAGCGAACGGGCGGCCGGACGCGATTTGAGTGGCGCGGTGCGCGACCGGATCCAGGCGCCGTACCCGCCGTTGATGGAGAGCTGGGCGAAAACCTGGCAGGACTTGTTGGCGCAACCCAATGGGTTGGCGATCAAGCAGATGCTCGATCAGTTCATGCCCAAGAGCCAGGTGATCATCGCCCGCAAACCGCTGAATGCCGATGACGCGACGGGGAGATGGGCATGAGCAGCAAACGCATCATGGACATCGAGTTGCTGCGCGGCATTGCGGTGCTCGGCGTGTTGTTCCATCACCTGCAAGGCAGCCTGTTCACCGACATCGTGCCGTCGCTGGAACGCATCCATGCCTGGGCGCAGCCGTGGTGGGGCGTGGATCTGTTTTTCGCGATCTCGGGTTTCGTCATTGCCCGCAGCCTGATCCCGGCCTTGCAGGGTTGCAGCACTCGCCAGGAATACTGGCAGCAGACCCGCAACTTCTGGCTGCGCCGGGCCTTTCGATTGCTGCCGTCGGCGTGGCTGTGGCTGGCGTTGATGCTGCTGGCTTGTCTGTTTATTAACCAATCCGGGGCGTTCGGCACGCTGCACGCGAACCTGCAGGCGACATTGGCCGGGGTCGCGCAATTTGCCAATTTCCGTTTCGCTGATAGCTTCTATCGCTACGAATACGGCACCAGTTTCGTCTACTGGAGCCTGTCGCTTGAGGAGCAGTTCTACCTGCTGTTCCCGCTGCTGATTCTGATCTGCCGCAAGCATCTGGTCTGGGCCTTGCTGGCGCTGGTCGCGGTGCAGTTGTTCACCTTGCGCACGCCGATCCTGATGGTGGTGCGCACCGATGCACTGGCCCTCGGCATCCTGCTGGCGATGTGGAGTGCGCGGCCGGGTTATGTGCGCTGGGAGCCGACCTTCCTGCGGCGGCCGTGGGCTGGAGTGTCGGTGTTGTTGGTCGTAGCGCTGGCGCTGAGTGTGATGGCCACCGATCGTTTCACGTTTACCCACTACCGGATCGGCGCGATTGCCGTGCTCAGTGCGGTGCTGGTCTGGGTCGCGTCCTACAACCGTGATTACCTGATGCCCGCGGGTCTGCTGAAGAACCTGATGGTGTGGATTGGCAGTCGCTCCTATGGGATTTACCTGATCCACATCCCGGCCTATCTGCTGGTGCGTGAAATGATTTTCCGTTTACAGGCGGCCGGTTTGCCGAGCCCGGCCGGTCATCCGATCCTGACGATCCTCATCGCGGCCGGGTTGATCGCCCTGTTGAGCGAGCTCAATTACCGCTTCGTTGAAATGCCCATGCGCAATCGCGGCGCCTCGCTGGTGCAACGTCTGAGCACGTCCCGAACCTCCGTCCCGTCCTCTGGAGCCACCTCATGCTGAGCCTTTTGAAGAAACTTACGGCGGGCACGCCTGCTCCTGCTCCCGCGCCACTCGAAGCGCCGGTTGTCGAGAGGGTTGATCCGTACATGCTCGGCCTGCGCGATGCGGTGCTCAGTGGCTGGTTCAACCAGCAAACCGACGAGTTGTTCACCGGATTCCGGGTCACCGCCGAGGACACCTTGCTCGACGTCGGCTGCGGCGATGGCGGCAATGTGCATTTCTGCGGCATGCGCGGGGCGAAGATCATCATTGCCGACATCGATGCTGCAAAAGTCGAAGCAACCCGTCAGCGCCTGGGCGATACCCCGGCCCGGGACGTCGAATGCCACGTGACCGACTGCAATCCGCTGCCGATTGCCGATGGGACCGCCACCCGCGTGGTGTCCACCGAGGTGATCGAGCACGTCGACGATCCCGCGCAGTTCCTCGCCGAACTGGTGCGGGTCGGCAAGCCGGGGGCGTTGTATTTGCTCAGCGTCCCGCACCCCAGCTCTGAAGAGCTGCAAAAAGACATCGCCGCACCGGAGTACTTCCAGAAGCCCAACCACATTCGTATCATCAGCGAAGAGCAGTTCAAGGCGATGGTCAGCGAGGCCGGCCTGGAAGTGCTGAGCCACAGCCAGTACGGGTTCTACTGGTCGATGTGGATGCTGTTGTTCTGGGAAGCCAAGGTCGATTTCAGCAACGCCGACCATCCGCTGCTCAATCATTGGGCGGATACCTGGCAGGCGATCCTGGAGTCGCCACGGGGCGCGCAGATCAAACAATCGCTGGATGCGGTGGTGGCGAAAAGTCAGGTGATCATCGCCCGCAAGCCCTAGCGGATTTAACTGTGGGAGCGGGCTTGCTCGCGAAGAGGGAGAATCAGTCACCGTAAATGTTGCCTGACACACCGCATTCGCGAGCAAGCCCGCTCCCACAGGGTTTTGTGTACGCTGTAGGCCTGTGTTTGTAGGGTCAGGGATGTCATGTCGTTCTTTTTTCGTCTGTGGGCACTGTTTGCCGCGTTGACTCTGCTCAGCGGCTGCAACCAACCCGACGCACCACCACTCGACCAACAACTCTACGTCTGGCAACGCCAATGGACCCCGGCCCACGAAGCCGCGCTGCGGGACAGCCGCGCCGATTTCTCGACTTTGCGCGTGCTGGCGTTGCAGGCGTTTCCCCAGGACGGCTGGCGCCGGGCGCGGGTTGATTCGGCGCTGCTCAAGCACGACGGGCGGCCGCTGATTGCGGTGATTCGTCTGGATGGCCAGCTCAAGACGCTGGATCAGGACGAGGTCATTGCGCAGATCCAGCAACTGCTCGGCGATTGGCAAACCCAAGGCCTGACCCTGGCCGGGGTGGAAATCGATCACGATGCCGGCAACGCTCGACTATCGGCTTATCGGACGTTTCTCACGCAACTGCGCGCCGCGTTGCCGGCGTCTTTGCCCTTAAGCATCACCGCATTGCCGGCCTGGCTCGACAGTCCGGAACTGCCGGGGTTGTTGACGACCGTCGATAGCAGCGTGTTGCAGGTGCACGCGGTCAGCGATCCGCGCCGTGGTTTGTTTGACGCGGACCAGGCTAAGCAGTGGGCCAAGGCCTGGAGCCGGATCACAACCAAACCCTTCTATCTGGCGCTACCGGCTTATGGCGTGGCGTTGTTGCCAGAGACGGGCGGTGCGCCGGTGGTTGAAAGCGAAGTGAGCATCGAGCGCGGCGGCAAGCGCCGGGAATTACTCGCCGATCCACAGCAATTGAGCACGCTCGGCATCGAGTTGCGCAAAAATCCGCCTGCCCATCTGGCCGGGCTGATCTGGTTCCGCCTGCCGTTGGCCGGCGACCGCCGCGCCTGGAGCCTGACGACGTTGGGTGCCGTGGCTCGCGGTGATGCGTTAAGCAGTCACCCGAGTTTGCAACTCTCCGAACAAAACGGCCTCTATGACATCGCCATCACCAACCCGGGCAATCTCGACAGCGCCTGGCCCGAACGCCTGACGCTGGCGGTGCAAGGTTGTGACGGCGCCGATGCCCTGGCCGGTTATGCGTTGCAACAAAGCCCGGATCTGCTTACCTTCACCCGCCTGCGCGACGGTCGAATGCCGGCCGGCGGACAGCGCGCCATCGGTTGGGCTCGTTGCACACACATTGATCAAGGAGGTTCGAATGTTCACCCGTAACTGGCCCCGCCATCTGCTCTGCCTGAGCCTCAGTTTGCCACTGGGTTCGGCGCTGGCCTGCGGGCCGGATTTCCCGATGCGTTTGCTCGATGACCGGGCGCAGTCACTCTCGGAGCTGCCGGAAAGCAATTTCCGCTTCGAGGTCAATCGCCTCGGGCACGCCATCGCCGGGTTGAAGAATGCCACGGCGGCGACCAATACCCCGGGCAGCGGCTACGGCGATGAGCCGTCCTACACCGACCAACGGGACAAAGCTGAACAGGCGGGTTTGAACGCGGAGCAGCAAGCACTGGTCAAGCAACTGCGCACATTGACCGATGCTCATCAGGTGGAGATCCAGGGCGCGAGCCTGCCGGTTGATCTGCGGCTGTACCTGGCGGGCGCCGTGGCGTTCAACGCCGGGGATCATCAGCTCGCCGCTGAATACTTCCAGAAAGTCCTGGCGCTGCCGGCCAGTCAACGACCGTTGCGCAGCACCTGGGCGGCGTATTCATTGGGTCGGGCGCTGTATGAAATGAGCGCGGAGGCGGGCGCCGGGCCGGATCTGTTGGCTCAGTCGCAGAAAGCCTTCGAGCAGACCCGTCAACTGAGTATCGACGGCTTCAGCGACCCGTTGGAACTGGGTGTCGCCAGCCTCGGTGAAGAAGCTCGGGTGGTTCGTACGGCGGGCGACTGGAATCGTGCGATCGAACTCTACGCCACGCAAACTCTCCACGGTTCGCCGGTGGGTTATTCCTCGCTCAAGCAGTTGATGGCCGAACTCACGGCGCTGCCCGACGATCAATTGGCCGCGCTGCTTGAGGGCAAAACGGTGCAGCAATTGGTCACGGCTTCTTTGTTCAGCCGCGTCGGCTGGTCGTTTGGTGAACAACCGCCGGGCGAGAAAAAACTTATCGCGCTGCTGCAAAACAGCACCCGCGGCAGTCTGGATAACGCCGATCGGCTAGCGGCGATGAATTATCAACAGGGCGACTACGCCAGCGCCAAAGCCTTTGTCGAACACGCGGGCGACGGCGGTCTGGCCTGGTGGATACGCGCCAAACTGGCGCTGCGCGAGGGCGATAAAATCGCTGCCGCGGCGGCTTATGCGAAAGCGGCCCAGGCGTTCCCGCAGAATGAATCCTGGGGCGAGCGGCCCACGCCTGACTGGGATTTTGACGGCGTAATTGTTCAGCCCAAGTGCCGGGTCGAGGGTGAAAGCGCGATTCTCGCTCTGGAGCGGGGTGATTACCTGCAAGCCTTCGATCAGCTCTATCGCAGCCAAGGCGTGTACTGGCTCGACGCGGCCACGGTCGCCGAGCGGGTGCTGACCGTGGATGAGCTCAAGCATTACGTCGACACCCAAGTCCCGGCGGTACCGCCGCTGACTCAACAGGATCGCGACAACTATGTACCGTTGCCGGTGGCGGCGAAGCTGCGTGATTTGCTTGGGCGGCGGTTGTTGCGCGAAGAGCGTTTCGACGAGGCGACGGGCTATTTCGACAACGCCGATCTGCAAGCGAAGGCGAAGTTTTACGGGCAGATGCGTCAGGAGGCCGAATCCAAATGGTGGCCGACCAGCCGGGCGTTTGCCTATTACCGGGCTGCGAACACGGCCCGTCACGATGGCATGGAGCTGTTGGGCTACGAAATGTCCCCGGATTACGCGACCTTCGGCGGCAATTACAGCCTGGAAATTCCCGAACTCAAGGGCGGCCCGTTGATCGCCGAGGGCGAGGTGCAGCGCCAGCAGGCCACGCTGGCGAAACCGGATGAGCGTTTCCATTACCGTTATGTCGCGACGGCCCTGGCCAGCAAAGCCGCCGATCATCTGCCCCACAGCAGTCAGGCGTTTGCGGCGGTCCTGTGCAAGGCTTCCAACTGGGGCACCAGCCTGGAGGAGCAAAGCGCGTTTTATCAACGGTATGTCGAGCAGGGCCCGTACGTGGTCTGGGCCGGTGATTTCGGACATCAATGCCAGGAGCCGGACTTCCAGAACACCGACAAACGCTACGTGACCCAGTTCATGGACAGCCTGCGTTCGACATTGCGACCGTACAAACGGGCGCTGCAAATTGCTGGCGTGTTGCTGGTGGTGGCGGCGGCCCTGTTGCTGATCAATCGCCGTCGCCGTCGTCAAACGCCGTAAGGCTCACGCCTGTTGAACAAAGGTCAGCCTCAGGGCGAAACCGATCAACAGGCTGCCGAACAGCCATTGCTGTACGCGCTGGGCTGACGGACTGCGTTGCAGCCAGCGGCCGAGCGCGGCGCCGACCAGTGCGTAGGCACTGTCGAACAGCAAACCCACACCGACCAGTACCACGCCAAGGATGGCGAACTGTGCGAGCACCGGCCCGGCCTGAGGATTGATGAACTGCGGCAACAATACCGAGCAGAACAACAACGCCTTGGGGTTAAGCAGGTTGGTCAGCAAACCGCGCTGGATCGACTCGCGCCAGCGCGGTTTTTCGAGTGTGGCGCCGGTGCCATTCAGGTTCGGCAGCATGGTCGTGCGCAGGCACTGAATGCCGACCCACAACAGGTAAGCGGCCCCGGCCAGGCGCACCACATCGAAGGTCCAGGGTGCAGCCTTGAACAACGCCGCCAGCCCCAACGCCGCCAAGGCCACATGACAACCCCGGGCGATGCCCAGGCCTATCGCCGTGGCCAGCGCCGCGCCTTTGCCCTGGCGGGCGCCGGTTTGCAGCAGCAGGATCATGTCCGGACCGGGCAGCAGATACACCACCGCCAGCGCCATGAAAAACAGCCAGAGTCCTGCCATGTTGCACCCCGTTCGTTGTCGATTTGGTAGGGGCAGTCTAGGCTCGGAGGGCAGGGCAGGTGCTTGCGTAGTTCACTTCTAAAACCTTCTAGATTGGCATAACCTGCCACGTTACGACGTGTACACCATCAGGATCTGCCAAACATGAAACTGGACGCCTACGACCGCAAGATTCTCGCCGCCCTGCAACGGGACGGTCGCCTGAGCAATGTGCAATTGGCCGATGAGATCGGTCTGTCGGCGTCGCCATGTTTGCGTCGGGTGCGGATGCTCGAAGAGGCGGGGGTGATTCGCGGCTATCAGGCCAACCTCGATCGGGACGAAGTGGGGTTGGGGCTGACGGTGTTTGTCGGGGTCAAGGTTGAACGCCATAACGATGAACAGGCCGAGGCATTTCGCCTGGCGGTAACGGCGTTGCCCGAGGTGATTTCGGCGTTCCTGGTGTCCGGGGAATCGGATTTCCTGCTGCAAGTGGTGGTGCCGGATTTGCGCGCCTATGACCGGTTTCTCACCGGGCGATTGCTGAAGTTGCCGGGGGTGAGTGATATCCGCAGCAACTTTGCGATTCACACGGTGAAAACGCCGGGGGCGTTGCCTTTGGAGCATTTGCCGCTTTAGACCGAGTCGCCTGCTTCGCGAGCAAGCCCGCTCCCACATTGGATCTGTGGCATACACAAAACCCATGTGGGAGCGGGCTTGCTCGCGAAAGCGGCCGAACTGGCGACATAAATCCATGAGACCTCCAGCTACATCTGCGTCGCCATCCCCTCCACATTCATCGCCGCCTGGCGCAATGCCTCGGAGCGGGTCGGGTGCGGATGGCAGGTCAGGGCGATATCCTCGGCCGACGCGCTGAACTCCATGGCCACGCAATACTCCCCAATCATTTCACTGACACTCGGGCCGACCAGATGCACGCCGAGGATTTCATCGGTGCGCTCATCGGCCAGCACTTTGGCGAAGCCTTCGGTCTCGTGGTTGATCTTCGCCCGGCTGTTGGCGGTGAACGGGAACTTGCCGACCTTATACGCACGGCCCTCGGCCTTGAGCTGTTCTTCGGTCTTGCCGACGCTGGCCAGCTCCGGTTTGGTGTAGATCACGTTGGGAATTAGGTCGTAATTGACCTCGCCGGCCTTGCCGACGATCTGCTCGACGCAGGCCATGGCTTCATCTTCGGCCTTGTGCGCAAGCATCGGCCCGGAGGTGACGTCGCCGATCACCCAGACGCCTGCCGCTTCGGTACGGTGCCCCTTATTGGCGAGCATGCCGCGTTTGTGGGTGGCGAGGCCGACATTTTCCAGTCCCAGCCCTTGGGTGTAAGGCCGACGCCCGATGGCCACCAGTACGTAATCAGCTTCGAGCAATTCGGCGGTGCCACCGGCGGCGGGTTCGACGCTGAGCTGCACGCCGTTGGCCGAGGTGGTGGCGCTGGTGACTTTCGAACTCAACTTGAAGCTGATGCCTTGCTTGGTCAATGAACGCTGCAGGGTTTTGCCGGCCTCTCCGTCGACACCGGGGCAGATCCGGTCGAGAAATTCGACCACCGTCACCTGCGCCCCCAGACGCCGCCAGACTGAGCCCAGCTCCAGGCCAATCACCCCGGCGCCGATCACCACCAGATGTTTCGGCACTTCGGCCAGTGACAGCGCGCCGGTGGAGTCGAGGATGCGTTGGTTATCGATGTCCACGCCGGGCAGGGGAGTGGGCTCGGAGCCGGTGGCGATGATGATGTCCTTGGCGCTCAGCTCGGTCTTGCCGCCCGCGCTGTCAGTCACGGTGACCTTGCCCGGCCCGTCGATATGGCCCCAACCCTTGATCCAATCCACCTTGTTCTTGCGAAACAGAAACTCGATGCCTTTGGTCAATCCGCTAACGCTTTCATCCTTCTGCTTCATCATCTGCGCAAGGTTAAGCGTTGGTTTGACCTCGATCCCCAGGTTGGCGAATTCCGCGCCCATGGCCGCGTCGTAGAGTTCGGAAGCGTGCAGCAACGCCTTGGACGGCATGCAGCCGACGTTCAGGCAGGTGCCGCCGAGGGTGGCGCGGCCTTCGACGCAAGCGGCTTTGAGGCCCAGTTGGCCGGCGCGGATCGCTGCGTTGTAACCGCCCGGGCCTCCGCCCAGAATCACGACGTCATAAGTGCTCATGGATGTACTCCTGGATTGAAAGGGACCGGATCGATAAACGTAGCCGTTGGTAAAAATTACGAACGTAATATGTGCGTTCCCGGGCATTTCGGTCAAGGCTTCAGCTAAGCGACAGGTTGCGCACCTTTAGATACAGCTATTTAGAACGGAAATTTCACCACTTTCGTTATAAGGTAACGAGATGTGACGGGGTTCGACGTCAGCAACGATAAACACTGGGGTGGTATGCAAGTCGATCTTGATGTCGATGGAACGCAAGTAGCCGGGTTGCCGCGCTTTCAGCAGGCGCTCTTTCACGGGCGGCGATTGCGTCAATATGCAATCGGCTTGAGCGCCGTGGCAGCGATGGGGTTGGTGCTGGCGTTTTTTGTCGCGCTGTTTGCGCCGCAGTCGCTGTGGGGCGCGCTGTTGGTCAACCAGAGCGCCGGGTTGCTGGTGCTGATCGCCGGCCTACAATCAGCCTGGTGGGTGACCCAATGGCGCGCACAGGCGATGAATCCGGTTACATCGGTGCCGGTCGTTGTTGAAGAAGACACTGTCGCGCCAGTGGGTTGGTACGAGCGCTTGCTGGATCGCATCAGCCAGCGCTGGGTGCACCTGCTGGCGCAGATTGGCGCGTCGACGTTCTGGCTGGTCGGCTGGGCCGTGTTGACGTTGTTCAGTATCGAGCAAGTCTGGAACCTCGCTTTAACGCCCGCCACGCTGGGTTTGTCCGCCAGTATCGGCGCTGCACTGTCACTGTTGCTGGCCTTCGGTTTGCTGGTGCTGGAGCGTCAACTGGCCCAGGAAAACCTCGCCGAGTGGCCGGAAGCGGGGGCGTTGGCGCAGCTCACGCGTGTCGCCATTATTTGCCTGGTGCTGAGCGCGCTATGCCTGTTATTCGGCAATGACACCGCCGTCTGGCCGGTGCGGCTGGCGGTGTTGATCGGTTTGCTGCCGGGGCTGGTGGCCGTCGAGTTGTTGTTGCGCGCGGTGCTGTCGTTGTTCAGTCCTCAGCGTAAAAACCTTGAACCGTCGTTGCTGGCGCGCAGCTTCGTCGCCGACATGCTGCGTTGGCCGCCACAACCGTTGCTGGCACTGCAGCACGAATTGCACAACCGCTTCGGCATCGACCTGCGGCAAATCTGGGCCTTCACCTACATGCGCCGGGCGTTTTTTCCGGTGGTGGCGGTGGTGGCGATCATTGGTTGGGCGCTGACTGGCATTCACGAAATCCCGCTGCAAGGACGTGGCATTTACGAACGCTTTGGCAAACCGGTGGAGGTGTTCGGCCCAGGTTTACACGCGGGTTTGCCTTGGCCGTTGGGGCGGGTGTTGAACGTCGAGAATGGTGTGGTCCATGAGTTAGCCACCAGCGTCGGCGAAGCGTCGGCACCCGTGGTGGCCGAACCGGCCGAAGGTCCGGCCCCGGCGATTGCCAATCGCTTGTGGGACGCCAGCCATGTGAACGATAAATCCCAAGTCATCGCCAGCAGTCGCGCCGACAAGCAGAGCTTCCAGATCGTCAATATGGACGTGCGCTTCGTCTATCGCATTGGCCTGAGTGATCAAGCCGCGTTGGCCGCGACCTACAACAGCGCCGATGTCCCGACGCTGATTCGCAGCACCGCCAGCCGGATTCTGGTGCACGATTTTGCCTCGCGAACCCTCGACGGTTTGCTCGGTGAAGACCGGGTAGGGCTGGGCGAAGAGATCGGTCGTGCGGTGCAGGCCGACCTGCAAAAACTCGACAGCGGCGTGGAAATTCTCGCCACCGTGGTTGAGGCGATTCATCCACCGGCCGGCGCTGCCAATGCTTATCACGGTGTGCAAGCGGCGCAGATTGGTGCCCAGGCGTTGATCTCCCGCGAGCGCGGTGCAGCAGCGGAGGCGACCAACCAGGCGCAGTTGCAGGCCAGCATTGCTCGCGATCAAGCCACCGCGAATGCCCGTGAAATCAACGCAACGGCGCAAGCCTCGGACCTGCGTTTCAGCGCCGAGCGCAAGGCCTATGCCAGTGCCGGTCAGGCTTTCGTACTGGAGCAATATTTCAGTCAACTGACCCAGGGCCTGGCCAACGCCAAGCTCTTGGTTCTCGATCATCGCCTGGGCGGCAGCAGTAATGCGCCGACCATCGACCTCCGTACGTTCACGCTGCCGGCTGACCCTGCGTCGCCGCGTAACACCGCTCAGCCAGGAGCCACCCATTGAGCCAGTCGCATACTCACGATCACGATGACCACACTGGCCACGATCACGGCCACGGCGGGCACCACCACGGTCATCACCACCACCATCACGGCGCTCCCGAGGAGGCCGGCCCATTCCCGTGGCGACGCATGGGCTGGGCGGCGTTGCTGGTGGCGTTCGCCATCGCCGCCGCGAGCCTGGTGCAAGTGCGCTCGGGGGAGGCCACGGTGATTACCCGATTCGGCAACCCGTCACGGGTGTTGCTGGAACCGGGCCTCGGTTGGCGTTGGCCGGCGCCGTTCGAAGCGGCGATTCCGGTGGATCTGCGCTTGCGAACGACCTCCAGCGGTTTGCAGGATGTCGGCACGCGGGACGGTTTACGCATCATCGTTCAGGCTTACGTGGCGTGGCAGGTGCAGGGTGATCCGGACAATGTGCAACGCTTTATGCGCGCCGTGCAGAATCAGCCGGATGAAGCTGCACGACAGATTCGAACCTTTGTCGGCTCGGCACTGGAAACCACTGCCAGCAGTTTTGACCTGGCCAACCTGGTGAACACCGACGCCAATCAAGTGCACATCGCTGATTTCGAAGCCCAGTTGCGTCAACAGATTGATCAGCAGTTGCTCACCACTTATGGCGTGCGTGTGCTGCAAGTGGGTATCGAACGTTTGACCTTGCCGTCGGTGACACTCACCGCCACCGTCGATCGCATGCGCGCCGAGCGTGAAACAATTGCCACCGAACGCACGGCGATCGGCAAGCGTGAAGCCGCGCAAATCCGATCTGCCGCCGAGCGTGACGCGCGCATTGTGCAGGCCGATGCCACGGTGAAAGCCGCCGACATCGAAGCGCAATCCCGGGTCGAAGCCGCACAGATTTACGGCCGCGCCTACGCTGGATCGCCGCAGCTTTATAACTTACTGCGCTCCCTCGATACCTTGGGCACGATTGTTTCACCGGGCACCAAACTGATTCTGCGCACCGATGCGGCGCCATTCCGCGTATTGGTTGACGGTCCGCCGAGCCTCGAAAACAAGTCCGGGTCGCAGCCATGAATTTGGTTCCACGTGGAACAAATGAGTTAAGCAGCCCCTGGATTCAGGCCGGGCGTTTGGCTTTTCTGGCGCTTTATGCGGTGACGGTGTTGGCCGCTTTGGCGTGGGCGTTCTCCAACGTGAGGCAAATTGATCCACAAAATCGTGCCGTGGTTTTGCACTTCGGTGCCCTGGATCGCATCCAGAATGCCGGTCTGTTATTGGCTTGGCCGCGTCCTTTCGAACAGGTGATTTTGTTGCCGGCAGCGGACCGAGTCATCGAACGCCGAGTGGAAAACCTGCTACGCAGCGATGTGGCTTTACAGGCGGATCGGGTGGCGACGTTTGCCACGCCGCTCAGCGATGCGCTCGCCGGCTCTGGTTATTTGTTGACCGGTGATGCCGGTGTGGTGCAACTGGATGTGCGAGTGTTTTACAAAGTCACCGAGCCGTATGCCTTCGTCCTTCAAGGTGAGCATGTGCTGCCGGCACTGGATAGGTTGGTCACCCGCAGCGCATTGGCGCTCACCGCTGCACGGGATCTCGACACGATCCTGGTGGCCCGACCTGAGCTGATCGGCGCCGACAACAAAGCCGCCGAACGTCGTGAACGCTTGCGCGGTGATCTTGTGCAAGGCATCAACCAACGCCTGGCCGAACTGACCGCAACGGGGCAGGGGATCGGCATTGAAGTCGCTCGGGTCGATGTGCAATCGAGTCTGCCCGGCCCGGCGGTGAACGCGTTCAACGCGGTGTTGACCGCCAGTCAACAAGCCGACAAAGCCGTGGCCAATGCCCGCACCGAAGCCGAGAAACTCACCCAGACCGCCAACGAGCAAGCCGACCGAACCGTGCAAGTGGCTCATGCCAACGCCAGCGAACGACTGGCCAAAGCCTCGGCGGATACCGCGACGGTACTGAGCCTGGCCAAGGCGCAACAGCAGGGCACTGACCCGCAAATGCTGCTGCGCATTTACCGCGAGCGGATGCCGAAGATTCTCGGTCAGGCTGGATCGGTGACCACGGTCGACCCGAAAGACGATTCCCGCCTGATCATTCAGGGAGCTGCCCAATGACTGCCCAAACCGCTGCCGCGCCGAGCATGTTGTCCTCGGCTGAACAACGCAGTGCCGCGCGCCAATTGACCCTCGCCATGCTTGCCTTGGGCTTGCTCGGGCTCGGTTTGATCTGGCGCTGGATGTCGCCGGAGCAAACCGGCGTCAGCCAATTGCTGCTGGGGTTCGCCTCGCTGTTGGTCGCGGTGCCGGTGATGCGTTCGGCCTGGTACAGCTTGCGCTACCCGAGCTTGCACGGAATCACTGATCAACTGATCGCCTTGGCCATGCTCGGTGCCTGGGCCACGGGCGATCTGCTCACCGCCGCGTTGCTGCCGATCATCATGATCTTTGGCCACGTGCTGGAAGAGCGCAGTGTGATTGGCTCCCAGGAGGCGATTCATGCCCTCGGCAAACTGACCCGCAGCCATGCGCGCAAGGTTCAGGCTGACGGCACTGTGATTGAAGTCGACAACGGCACGCTCAAGTCTGGCGATATTGTGGAAGTGCGCGCCGGTGACCGGGTGCCGGCGGATGGTCGGGTGTTGTCCGGTCAGGCGAGCCTCGACACGGCTTCGATTACCGGCGAGTCGGTGCCGTTGGAAGCGGTGGTCGGCATGAGCGTGTTCGGTGGCGCGATCAACCTTGATGGCCTGTTGCGCATTGAAGTGACCCGCACCGGCAACGAATCGACCCTCGGCAAAGTCATCGCGCTGATGCAAAGCGCTGAGCGTTCCAAACCGCCGATCACCCGATTGCTGGAGCGTTATGCCGGCAGCTACATGGTGCTGGTGTTGCTGCTCGCTGCTGTGACCTGGTTTATCACCAACGACGCCCAGGCGATGTTGGCGGTGTTGGTGGCGGCGTGTCCGTGTGCATTGGTGTTGTCGGCGCCGGCCACGGCGATTGCCGGGGTCGCAGTGGCGGCGCGCCACGGGATTCTGATTCGCAGCTCGGCGTTTCTTGAAGAACTGGCAGATCTGACGTCGCTGGTGGTGGATAAAACCGGGACGCTGACCTTCGGCACCTTGCGCCTGCAATCCATCGATAGCCCGTTGGAGGACCGTGGACACGTGTTGAAACTCGCCGCCAGTCTCGGTTCGGCGAGCAGTCACCCGGTCAGTCGGGCGCTGGCGAGTCTGGTGACTCAGGAGCATTTCCTGTTGCTCTCGGATATTCACGAACGCCAGGGTCTGGGCGTGGTGGCGATGACGGAGCAGGGCGAGGCCGCGCTCGGGCGTCCGGAATTGTTCGCACAGTTGGGCATCGCCACTTCGGCCGTTCCCGAACACGATGGGCCGATTGCCGGGTTGGCGCTGAACGGTGAGTTCCTCGCGTGGTTGCTGTTGGCGGATACGGTCAAACCTGAAGCGCGGTTTGCCTTGAATGAGTTGCGTGAGTTGGGTCTGGGCCGGCAGTTATTGCTCACGGGCGATCGACAAAGTGTCGCGCATACATTGGCCCGCGATGTCGGTATCAGTGACGTCGAAGCCCAAGCTTTGCCCGAAGACAAACTCAATCGTGTGCTGACAGAAATCGGCAGCGGTTTCCGGCCGATGGTGGTCGGGGATGGCATCAACGATTCCCTGGCGCTGAAGGCCGGTGTTGTCGGCGTGGCCATGGGCGCGGGCGGGGCGGATATTGCGCTCGCGTCAGCGGACATCGTGCTGATCGGCAGCGACCTGCGCCGGCTCGGGACTTGTGTGCGGTTGAGCCGCCAGTGCCGCCAGACGTTGCAGGTCAACGTGATCATCGGCCTGGGTTGGACCCTGGCGATCGTCGCCTTCGCGGCCTTCGGTTGGCTCGGCGCGGCGGGGGCGATGATTGCCGCGTTGCTGCATAACCTGAGCACGCTGCTGGTGTTGGGGAACGCCGGGCGTCTGCTGCGGTTTCAGGAGCCTTTGCTCAAGTTGAAGGATGAAGCCTGAAACGGCTCTAACCCGGGGAGATCACCGCAAAACCAACTTTTTAGAACTGTATACATCTTTCGTAGTCATCTAGGGTGAAGGCCATCAGTTTGCAGATTCACGACGGCTGGTTGAAGCGCCGCGAGTTATAGAAAAACGCTATTAAATCGATAGCCAGCTATTTTTCTAATGATGGTCTACCCTCAAATCAGACGTCTGAAACAAGGGGGATAAACCATGCTCGCGCAACTTCCACCGGCCTTACAGAATCTGCAGCTACCGCTACGCCTGCGACTCTGGGACGGCCATGAATTCAATCTGGGGCCGACGCCCAGCGTCACCATTGTGGTCAAGGACCCACAAATGGTTACCCAGTTGACCCACCCAAGCCTGGACGCACTCGGGGCAGCGTTTGTCGAAGGCAAACTTGAGCTGGAAGGCTCAATCAGCGATGTCATCCGCGTCTGTGATGAGTGGAGCCAGGCATTGTTGGGTGACGCCGACACTCAGCCGGTTCGCCTCGTCCACGACAAGGAAACCGACGCCAAAGCCATTTCCTACCACTACGACCTCTCCAACGCGTTTTATCAGCTGTGGCTCGACAGCGACATGGCGTATTCCTGCGCCTATTTCGAGACCGGCAGCGAATCGCTGGAACAAGCCCAGCAAGCCAAATTCCGTCATCTATGCCGCAAGTTGCGCCTGCAACCAGGCGACTATCTGCTGGATGTCGGTTGTGGCTGGGGTGGACTGGCACGCTACGCGGCACGGGAGTTCGGCGCGAAGGTGTTCGGCATTACCTTGAGCAAAGAGCAACTGGCTCTTGCCCGCGAACGGGTTAAAGAAGAAGGCCTGGAGGACCAGATCGAACTGCAGCTGCTCGACTACCGCGATCTGCCCCAGGACGGGCGTTTCGATAAGGTGGTCAGCGTCGGCATGTTCGAACACGTCGGCCATGCGAACCTGGCCGAGTACTGCAAAATCCTGTTCGGCGCGGTGAAGGAGGGCGGCCTGGTGATGAACCACGGGATCACCGCCAAGTACACCGATGGCCGTCCAGTAGGACGCGGTGCCGGTGATTTCATCGAGAAGTACGTGTTCCCCAACGGCGAGCTGCCACACCTTTCCATGATCTCTGCCGAGATCAGCGAAGCAGGGCTGGAGATTGTCGATGTCGAGAGCCTGCGCCTGCATTACGCGCGAACCCTCGATCACTGGAGCGAACGCCTCGAAGACAACCTGGAAGCCGCCGCCAAAGAGGTACCGCAGCAGGCATTGCGGATCTGGCGGCTGTACCTGGCCGGTTGCGCCTACGCCTTCGCCAAGGGCTGGATCAACCTGCACCAGATCCTCGCGGTGAAAGCCCACCCGGATGGCAGCCATGAACTGCCCTGGACCCGCGACGACATCTACACGCCTTAAAGTATCGGTGAAATAAGCCGGGCGACCCGCATGCCAATCTGTTGCAGGCGGTGGGTCTCCCGGCTTTCTTCTTTGGCGATCTCATGTGCCTGGGCGAAGTCATCGTTGAGCATCTGCTCCACCTCGGCAGCGAACGCGCTGTCGACGGTCAACAACATCACTTCGAAATTCAGCCGAAACGAACGGTTGTCCAGATTGGCGCTGCCGATGGCGCTGATTTCGCTGTCGATCAACACCACTTTCTGATGCAGGAATCCGGGTTCGTAGCGGAAGACTCGCACGCCCGCGCGCACCGCTTCGAAAGCGTAAAGGCTCGACGCGGCGTAGACGATCCGGTGATCCGGTCGCGATGGCAGCAGAAGCCGCACATCCACACCGCGCAGTACAGCCAGGCGTAAAGCGGCGAACACCGCTTCGTCTGGAATGAAATAGGGGCTGGTGATCCACACCCGTTCCGTCGCCGCATGAATGGCTTCGACGAAGAACAGTGAACAGGTCTCGTAGGAATCCGCCGGGCCACTGGCGAGTAATTGGCAGAGCACGCCGTCGTCCGGGTATACGTCCGGCAGAATCAGCGGCGGTAGCGTACGGGCGGCCCAGAACCAGTCTTCGGCAAAGGACTCCTGCATGCAGGCCACCACCGGTCCGCGCACCTGAACGTGGGTATCGCGCCACGGCGCCAGGGGCGGTTTCTCGCCCATGTATTCGTCGCCGACGTTGTGCCCGCCAACGAAGCCCAGCACACCATCGACCACCACGATTTTGCGGTGGTTACGGAAGTTAACCTGGAACCGGTTGAGCCAGCCGCTACGGGTAGCAAACGCTTTGACCTCGACGCCGGCATCGCGCAATGGCTGCACGTAGCTGTGGGGCAACGAGTGACTGCCGATGCGGTCGTAAAGTAGATAGACCGCCACGCCTTCGGCGGCTTTCTTCAGCAGCAGGGTTTGCAGGCGTTGGCCGAGTCGGTCGTCGTGGATGATGAAGAACTGGATCAGCACCGCTTCCCTGGCGTTGTTGATGGCGTCGAAAATCGCCTCGAAAGTCGCGTTGCCGTTGATCAGCAGGTGCACTTCGTTGTTCGCCAGGCACGGCATGCGTCCCAGTTTCGGCATTGCTCTCAATGAGGCGTAGGCGCTGGATGCGCGGGCCGTCAGCGCTTCTTCGACCCAAGGGCGCCAGTTCAGCTCGGAGATCGCCTTGCGCATTTCTTCGTTGGCCTGGCGCCGGGCCTTGATGTAACCATCGAAGGTGCTGCGGCCGAAGACCAGGTACGGGATGAGTGTCAGGTAGGGAATGAACAACAGCGAAAGGGCCCAGGCTATCGAGCCTTGGGCGGTTCGAACGGTTAACACGGCGTGAATGGCGGCAATCAGGCCCAGCGAGTGCAGTAGCGCGATCAGATAACCGAAAATGTGCGGTCCAAAATAATCCATGGGGCAACCTTGCTCCTGAAGATTCAATACGTAAAAGACCATGTTCCGTGCAGAATGTCGCTATTTAATTGGCCCATGAACCGAAGCACATGGCTGACGTCTAACGGCCACTAATGATCAGGAGTTACTCGATGAACGTTCGTCTGCTGGGTTTGGCCATGGCCCTTGGTTTGTCCCTTCCTGTGGCTGCTCAGGCGCAGATGCTGCAACCGGGTTTGTGGGAATTGACCACGAGCAACATGAAAGTCGATGACCAGAACCTGCCGGATCTGCAATTGATCCTCGGCCAGTTGCAAGGCCAGATGACCCCGGAACAGCGCGCGCAGCTGGAGAAGCAGGGCATCACCATGGGCGGAAAAGGGATTCGTGCATGTCTGACTCAGGCTCAAGTGGCGTCGGACAATATTCCGCTGACGGACCCGCAATCGGGCTGCAAGCAGGAAATTACCGACCGTAACGGCAACCAGTGGAAATTCCGCTTCAGCTGCCCGAAAGCGCAAGGTGCGGGTGTTGCCACGTTCTTGAGTGATCGTGAGTTCACCACCAAGGTCAACGGCACGTTCAACGCGACCGGCATTCAGCAGAAGGGCAGCCTGGATACCCGTGCGGTGTGGCTGGGGCAGGATTGCGGCACGGTCAAGCCGAGAGCTTAAAAGCTTCGCGAGCAAGCCCGCTCCCACATTGGTTTTGTGAATGCCACAGATCCAATGTGGGAGCGGGCTTGCTCGCGAAGGCGTCCATTCAAACGCCGCAATCCTTCGGATGCAAAAAACCACACACCTCATCAATCCGCATCCGCCCGAAATCCTCCCCGCTGCAACTGCGCACGCTGACAAACCCGCCGTGCTTTTCCTTCTCTCCGACCACCAACAGATACGGCACGCTGCGCTCGCTGTGCAGGCGAATCTTGTAGCCGATCTTTTCGTTGCGCAGATCGACATGGGCGCGCACGCCACTGCGTCGCAGTTCCTCGGTCACCGATTGGGTGTAAGCAATCTGGCGCTCGTCGATGTTCACCACCATCACTTGTGGTGGGGCGCGCCAATGCTCCAACTCTAGTTGGCTTGGCCAGCATGTCCCGTAGATTCGTTGCAGTGAGGTGCCGCCGACATGATCCAGGGCGAAGGCTTGCAGCACTCTGGTGGCTGGCACATGCGGCCCCTTGGTCAGGTAGTCGCCGTCGCCCAAGCGGTACACCGAATGCCTTTCGGTTGCGGACAGTGACCGCTGTCGGATGGAGTGGTTGCCCGCCGCCAGCATGTGCATGCGTACTTCAATCGGGGTCAGGTCCGCCAGCGTTAACGCGCGTTGCAATGCGAACTCATAGAAGAAGCCATCACCCAGTGCCGAGCCCTTCAGCAGCAGGACACTCGGATGCAGTTGCTTCACCGCCATGGCCAGCATCAGCGCACAGGAACGACGCAATATCTCCAGGCCATCGGGTTCCTGGGGCGTGACGATACTGACCCGGGCATCGCCCTGGATCATAAACCCACAATCCACCAGCACACCGTCCACCCGACCGGCCACCGCTGCTTTGGCCAACGCGAGGCCGATACTCGCCGCCAGCTCATACACGGACAATGGCTGATCGTATTCGCGCAGTGAGCCGTCGGGCAGGGTGATATGGATCATGGTCACTGGTCTCGGGAATGAGCGCGTTAGCGCATGAAGCGCAGGGGCAGACCCTGGCAGCTGTCATGTAGACGATTGGCGTGCCAGGCAATTTGCCCCGACACCAGTGTGGTGCTGACGCTATGGCGAAAACGCCGCGTGGCAAAAGGTGTCCAGCCGCACTGGGAGAGGATCGGTTGCTGAGAAACGGCAACGCCGTCCGGCTCAGGTTTGATCAGCACCAGATCGGCCCAATAGCCTTCGCGCAGATACCCACGGTCGGGAATTGCGAACAGATCGGCGACCCGATGACTGGTCTTGGCCACGAGGGTGGTGAGCGGCAGTACCTCATCCGCGACCAATTCCAGCAGCGCGGGAAGGGCATGCTGCACCAGCGGCAGACCGGACGGCGCCTGACTGTAGGGACGCTGTTTTTCCGCCCAGGTGTGGGGCGCGTGATCGCTGCCGATCACATCCAGCCGGTTGCTCAGCAAGGCTTGGCGCAAGGCGTCGCGGTCGGTTTGGGATTTGATCGCCGGGTTGCATTTGATCAGGTTGCCCAGGCTTGGATAGTCGCGATCATCGAACAGCAAATGATGCAGGCAAACTTCGGCGGTGATGTGTTTCTGGGCCAGCGGTTTGTCTTCGAACAAGGCCAGCTCAAGTGCCGTGGTCAGGTGCAAAACATGCAGTCGAGTGCCGTGACGCTTGGCCAGTTCGACGGCCATTGAGGAAGAACGGAAGCAGGCCTCGGTGTTGCGGATCAGCGGATGGGCGGCGGCAGGAATCTGGTCGCCGTACAGTGCTCGCAAGGTTGCCGCGTTGGCATCGATGCTTGGCGTGTGTTCGCAGTGGGCCAGCAGGATCGTCGGCACCTCGGCGAACAGGCGCTCCAGAATCCGCGGATCGTCCACCAGCATGTTGCCGGTGGACGCGCCCATGAACACTTTCACCCCGGCGACTTCGCAAGGGTTGAGCGCGGCAACGGTGTCCAGATTGTCGTTGCTCACGCCGAAGTGAAAGCCGTAGTTGGCCACCGAGTTGATCGCCGCCCGGCGTTTTTTGTCGGCCAATGCGTCGAGGGTGAGGGTGGCCGGATGAGTGTTGGGCATGTCCATGAAACTGGTGATGCCGCCAGCCACCGCCGCCCGGGATTCGGTATAGAAGCTGCCTTTGTCCGGCGCCCCCGGATCACGGAAATGCACCTGGTCATCGATCATGCCCGGCAACAGCCATTGGCCCCGGGCATCGATTTCCACGTCCGCGGTTTCGCCCTCGATGCTGCTGGCGATCTTGACGATGCGGCCATTGCTGACCAACAGATCGCCGTCAGACACACGGCCTTCGTTCACCAACCGGGCGTTGCGAATCAGCACGCTGCTCATGGTCAGAACTCGTTCTGCAGGGCTTTGTAGCCGCGCACCAGATCGACGTTGGTGCGCGCCACGTCCTCGGAAAACTCCGAGGCGCTGATGCTTACCGGCGGGAACTGCGACAGGTCGGTGCCTGGGCCAATACGTGTAGTGGACGGCACGTAGAAGGCATCGGGCAAGTCCCGGCCGTCGACTACCGAGTTGTGCCGAACCACGCATCCATTCCCGACCGAGCAGTTGAACAGCACGCTGTTGAAGCCGATGAATACCCGGTCGCCGACGGTGCACGGGCCATGCACGATTGAGCGGTGGGCGATGGAGCTGAACTCGCCGATGGTCACCGCCGCGCCGGACTTGGAATGGATCACCACGCCGTCCTGAATGTTCGAGTTGGCGCCGATGGTGATCGGCTCCATCTCACCCGTGGCATCGACTTCGTCGGCGCGAATCACCGCGTACGGACCAACGAAGACGTTCTCGCCGATCACCACTTTGCCGCAGATGATCGCGGTTTTATCCACGTACGCGGACTCCGCAATCACCGGCAGATCACCTGAAGGATTCTTTCGGATCATGGTTTGCTCAGCGCGTCGTACAGGGTGTTGAGGTTGTATTCGAACAGACCGGCGAAGGTGCTGGCCGGGCCGGTTGCCGCCAGCGCATCGGAGTAAAGCGTGCCGCCAATGTGCGCGCCGCTTTCATCGGCAATCTGCTTGAGCAGGCGGGCATCCTTGATGTTTTCCATGAACACCGCTTTGACCTTGGCCTGGCGAATCTGGGTGATTAACTGCGCCACTTCTGCGGCCGAGGGTTCACGCTCGGTGGACAGACCTTGAGGGGCCATGAAGTCGATGCCGTAAGCCTGGCCGAGGTAACCGAACGCGTCATGGGACGTTACGATCTTGCGGTTACCCGGTGGCAGCGAACCGAGTTTGGCCTTGGCTTCGGCGAGCAGGGCGTAGATCTGTTTCAGGTAGGCCTGGCTGTTGCGCTGGTAGTCGGCTTTGTTCGCGGGGTCGGCGGCGATCAGCGCTTTGGTGATGTTGGCGATGTACAACTCGGTGTTCGCCAGGTTGTGCCAAGCGTGCGGGTCGGGAACGGTTTCGCCGTCCTCATCCAGCGAGCGCGGAATCACGCCGTGGCTGGCGCTGATCACCGGGGCTTTGGTTTCGGTGCTGGTCACCAGGCGATCCAGCCATGGCTCAAACCCGAGGCCGTTCTTGATGATGAGCTTGGCCTTGAGCAAGGCTTTGGCGTCATCCGGGGTCGGCTCGTAAGTGTGGGCATCGGCGTCCGGGCCGACCATGTTGGTGATCTGGATATGATCGCCGCCGACCTGATGGGTCATGTCGGCGAGGATGCTGAAACTGGTGACCACCTGGAGTTTTTCTGCGGCAGACAGCGACATCGACAGCATCAAACTGAACAGCACGAGTAAAGCGCGCATCGGGAAACACCTCATTGGGATGTGAGCAAAGGCGGGCGGCGCAGCAAGCCGTGCACCGGACCGAACACCACGGACAGCAGATACAGACCACCAGCCACCAGCACGATGGCCGGGCCGCTGGGCAGCGAGTAGTAGAACGACAGCAGTAATCCGAACCACACTGAGAGGCAGCCGAGCGCGGCGGCGATGGCCATCAACACCGGCAGGCGACGGCTCCAGAAGCGTGAAGCGGCCGCCGGCAACATCATCAAACCAACCACCATCAGCGCGCCGATGGCCTGGAAGCCGATCACCAGATTCAGCACTACAAGGGTCAGAAATACCCCGTGGGCGAGCGGCCCGAGACGGCTGACGGTTTGCAGGAAGAGTGGGTCGAGGGTGTCGAGTAATAGCGGTTTGTAGATCAGGGCCATGGCGATCAGGCTGAAGCCGGAGACCCAGAGCATGCCGGTGAGCGTGGGGCCATCGACCGCCAATGCCGAGCCGAATAGCAGGTGTAACAGGTCCAGGCGTTTGCCGGCGATGCCGAGGATCAGCACGCCGCTGGCCAGGGAGATAGGGTAAATGGCGGCGAGGCTGGCGTCTTCTCGCAGACCGGTGCGACGGGTGATCCATGCGGCGAGTCCGGCCATGCTCAGGCCGGCGCCGAGGCCGCCGATGGTGAGGGCAGGAAGGCTTAATCCTGCGAACCAGAAGCCCAACGCAGCGCCGGGCAAGATGCCGTGAGCGACGGCGTCACCGATCAGACTCATACGGCGCAGTATCAGAAACACGCCAAGCGGCGCGGTGCTGCACGCCAGAACCAGACCGCCGAGCAATGCCCGGCGCATGAAGACGAATTCGTGGAACGGTTGCCAAAGGTGGGCGGCGACGATCATCAAGCCACCTGCGTTTGCGGTTGTTGGCGGATGAGTTCGGTGCTGGGTCCGAGGGTGCAGCCGCTGCTTTTGATCAGCAGGGTTTGGGGAATGTGTTGGCGCACGGCGGCGAGATCGTGGCAAACCACGACCAAGGTTCGACCTTCGGTGTGCCAAGCGTGGATGTGGTTCCAGAGCAGTTCCTGGCCGAGTTCATCGAGGGCGGCATGGGGTTCGTCGAGCAGGAGCAAAGGGGCTTCGGCCAAGCTCAAGCGGGCGAGCAGGGCGCGTTGTAATTCGCCGCCGGAGAGTGCCATCAGCGGGCGATGTTCCAGGCCTGACAGGCACCAATCGTCCAGTACTGTTTTGAGTTTCTGGCTGCGGGCATCGGGCGATTGTTTGCTGCCCCAGAATCCGGCGGCCACCAGTTCTTGGAGGCTGATGGGGAATTGTCGGTCCAGGTGTTGTTGCTGGGGCAGGAACGAAAGGCCGCCCTTGCGTGGAACATCCAGGACGATTTTGCCGGCCAGTGGTTTTTGCAAGCCGGCGATGACTTTCAACAGGCTGCTTTTGCCCGAGCCATTGGCGCCGATGACCGCAGTCAGGCTGCCCTCGGGCAGCTCGAAATCTACGGCTGGCGTGAGGGGTTGGCCGGGTGCGCCCCAGCGTAGGGATTGGCAGCGGATCATGCGGCCTCCCAGTGATGGTGACTCTCGGCGACTGCATCGTGAGCGTGAAGGCTCTCGGCGTGCACGACTCGTATGTGGAAAGCGTTGATGCCGGGGGAGCGTTTCAGGGCCAGGTTCAAACGTCGTGCGGCGTCTTCGCAGAACATCAGGTTCTGACCATTGGCGAGGGCGAAGGCTTGTTCGTCAGCGCGTTTTACTGCTGTTTGCACGGCTGTGCCGAGAGCGGCTTCGGCGTCGTTGATGACGGCGATTAAAGGCAAGTCATCGAGATAGTCGTCCAGACGCAGCTGCAAATGCGCGGTGCTGCGTTGGCTGTGAGGGGTGGCGACGATGCCTTTTGTCGAGCCGAGCCAGGCCAAAACATCGGCGTGTTGCAGCGGCGTGTTGGCGAAATCATCGACGAATTGCTGCTGGATAAGTTGTCGCGACAAAGCCGCTGAACACGGGCACGTCGAGGAATAAGGCACGTCGATTTTTAGTTCCACGTGGAACATATCGTTTTTCAATCGCGCTTCGATGCTCGCTGGATAGGTTTTCCAGCCAGCCAATGGACTAACAAGTGCCGGTCGTTTGAGCAGTAAATCGACGTGAATTTTCAGGTAAGCGCTGGAGGACAATCCTTCGTGGCTGTCGAGAAAGCGCTGCAAAACTTTGTGCAGTAAACCCGGTGTGAGGTTTTCCCGTTCAAGCACTTCCAGCGCCAGATAAAGTCGCGACATATGAATGCCGCGTGCTTCGCCATCGTCCAGGCTGACGCCCGCATCGGCCTTGGCGCTCAGCCTTTGGCCATCGAATAACACAGGAAGAGCAATGCCGCACATGCCCACCCACTCGAGTGGCAGGGCTTGGCGTGAGGCCTGCGCGGCGATATCCGGCAGAGTCAGCGCATTCATGAGCAGGTCCATCGTGGGAGTTGATTTGGCATGTTATATTATTACACTAACATCGACGATGCCTTTTTCGCCAGCGGGCTTTCACCATGCACAGACGTCACTTGCTCAACCTGATTCTGGCCAGCGCGGCCTTCGCTTTACCCTTTGGTGTTTCGGCCACACAGATTCGCAACGCCCGGCTCTGGCGTTCGGATGACAAGTTGCGATTGGTGTTCGATTTGAGCGGGCCGGTGCAATTCAAGACGTTCACCCTGAGTTCGCCCGAGCGATTGATCATCGATCTGAGTGGCGCAAATCTCAGCGGCGATTTCAGTCAGTTGGCGTTGAACAACACGGTGATCCGCTCGATTCGCTCCGGTCACTACGGCCAAGGCGATACCCGAATCGTTCTCGACCTCAGCGCGCCGGTGCAGCTCAACAGCTTCCAGTTACCGCCCCAGGACGGGCAGGGTCATCGGCTGGTGCTCGATATGAAAACCTCTGCGCCAATGCAGATTGCGGCGGCGCCAATCCGTGAGCCGATCATCGACAAGGCTCACCCCAAGCGCGACATCATCGTGGTGGTGGATCCTGGCCACGGCGGCAAAGACCCGGGCGCGGTCGGCGCCAAAGGTGAGCGGGAAAAAGACGTGGTGCTGTCGATCGCTCAACTACTGGCCAAACGACTGAAACGCGAGAAGGGCTACGACGTGAAACTGGTGCGCAACGACGACTTCTTCGTCCCGCTGCGCAAACGCGTGGAGATCGCCCGCAAGCACAACGCTGACATGTTCATCTCGGTTCACGCCGATGCCGCGCCACGGCTCACCGCGTCCGGTGCGTCGGTGTATTGCTTGTCCGAAGGTGGCGCCACCTCGGCCACGGCCCGGTTCATGGCGCAGCGGGAGAACGGCGCCGACCTGCTGGGCGCCACCAGCCTGCTCAATCTCAAGGACAAGGACCCGATGCTTGCCGGGGTGATTCTCGACATGTCGATGAACGCGACCATCGCCGCCAGCCTGCAACTGGGCAGCACCGTGCTCGGCAGTCTGGCCGGCATCACCACGTTGCATCAAAAACGCGTGGAACAGGCCGGATTTGCCGTGCTGAAGTCGCCGGACGTGCCGTCGATCCTGGTGGAAACCGGCTTCATCTCCAACGCCCGCGACAGTCAGCGCCTGGTCACGGCGCGACATCAACAGGCGGTGGCTGACGGTTTGTTCGACGGTCTGCAGCGCCATTTTCAGAAGAATCCGCCGCTCAACAGCTACGTCGCGTGGCAGCAGGAACAGAAAAAAGCGCAGGTCTAGCAGCCGGCAATCCGGCTACAGGTGAATTTGCCGCTGCTCCCGCCGGAACTGGAGAACCGATTGATGGTGGTCCAGCCAACGCGGCGGTTGTAGCCGACCCAGGCTTCGCCGTCGGAGGCGAGCCCGGTGAAAAATGTCAGTTGCCCATAGCGGCTGCTGGTCTGCGCCCAATAGCGTTTGCCCGTCACTTCAAAGCCTCGCAGATAGATCGTGCTGCCGACGGTGTTGACGCTGTAGGCGTTGCCGTCGGGGTCGACACATGCGAGCAGGTTGGCGCTGCGAGTGCATTTGGCCAGGTTCGGGATTTGTCCCCAGGCATCGACGGCAACCAGTAGCGAAAAACCCAGCAACGAATACTTCAGGACGTTTCCCATGGCGTTTCTCAAGGAGCGAACGGGCTCAAGCATCGGGCCCTTTGTCGTGGCGGACAAGAGGGGAGTGGGTTATTTGTGTTGTTATACTATAACATAAAAACACGACTGCCCTTGAGCTCCAAAAACGTGAAGAGCTGCGCGAACGCTATCAACAGGCGCTTCGACCGGCCATACCCTGTGAGGAATACCTGATGCCCAATCGTCTCCCCGTGACCGTCCTGTCGGGCTTTCTTGGCGCCGGCAAGAGTACGCTGCTGAATTACGTACTACGTAATCGCGACAATCTGCGGGTCGCCGTGATCGTCAACGATATGAGCGAGATCAACATCGATGGCAGCGAAGTCCAGCGCGATGTCAGCCTGAACCGCGCCGAAGAGAAACTCGTGGAAATGAGCAATGGGTGCATTTGCTGTACGTTGCGTGAGGATTTGCTGGAAGAGGTCAGCAAACTCGCGAAGGACGGTCGATTCGATTATCTGTTGATCGAGTCCACCGGTATTTCCGAACCGCTGCCCGTGGCGGAAACCTTCACCTTCCGCGACGAAGAAGGCCAGAGCCTGGCCGACATCGCCCGCCTCGACACCATGGTCACCGTGGTTGATGGCATGAACTTCCTGCTCGACTATCAGGCCGCCGAAAGCCTCGCCTCCCGTGGCGAAACCCTGGGCGAGGAGGATGAGCGTTCGATCACCGACCTGCTGATCGAGCAGATCGAATTCGCCGACGTGATCCTGATCAGCAAGATCGACTTGATCAGCAGCAGCGAACGTCAGGAGCTGATTGCGATCCTCGAACGGCTCAACGCCCAGGCCGAAATCATCCCGATGGTCATGGGCGAAATTCCGTTGGAAAAGATCCTCAACACCGGCCGCTTCGACTTCGAAAAAGCCGCCCAGGCCCCAGGCTGGTTGCAGGAGTTGCGCGGCGAGCACGTGCCCGAAACCGAAGAATACGGCATCGCCTCCACGGCCTACCGCGCGCGCCGACCGTTCCATCCCCAGCGCTTTTTCAGCTTCATCGACCGCCCATGGGTGAATGGCAAACTGCTGCGCTCCAAGGGATTTTTCTGGCTGGCCAGCAAGCACATGGACGCCGGAAGTTGGTCACAGGCCGGCGGTTTGATGCGTCATGGTTTTGCCGGTCGCTGGTGGCGTTTCGTGCCGAAAACCCAGTGGCCGCAGGACGAGGAAAGCACCGCCGGGATCATGGAAAACTGGACCGCGAGCACCGGCGATTGCCGCCAGGAACTGGTGTTCATCGGCCAGAACATCGACTTCGCCCAACTCACCGCCGAACTCGACAATTGCCTGCTCACCGACGATGAAATGGCCCAAGGCATCGAAGGCTGGCGCCTGTTGCCAGACCCGTTTGGCCCTTGGCACGAAGAGGCGGCCTGATGCTAACGCTCAACCCTGTGGGAGCGGGCTTGCTCGCGAAGGCGTCGGCTCGTACACCACGCCAACATCACGGAGCCAACCCGAAAGTCCTGACAAAAATCCTCCACGACGACGCCAATCTCGCCGTCTGGCAGCGCCAACTCCCGGTACACATCGCCGATTTCGCCAGCCTGTTGCTGTCTCTGAACGAACCACTGGCCGAATCGCTGTCCCTGGAAATGCTTACCGAAGACGCCGAGCCCAATTTGCGCGGATTGGCCTCGAGTTTCAGCGATCTGGAAGGCTACGAGGGCTTTATTGCCGACGTGTCCTGGCTGGTCAGCGCGTTTGCCTGTTTGCTCGGTGCCAAGCGAGTCGGCCTGCGTTTGCGGGTGCTGGACAAGGCCATGTGCCCACGATTCCACGTCGATCATGTGCCGGTGCGGCTGATCACCACCTATGCCGGTGTCGGCAGCCAGTGGCTCAAGGAAGGGGCGATGGATCGCCGGCAACTGGGCAATCCCGGGGCGGAGCCACAGTCGTCGATCCAGCAAATCAACAGCGGCGACGTGGCACTGCTCAAAGGGGAAAAGTGGCACGGCAATGAGGGTTTCGGCCTGATCCATCGTTCGCCAGAACCGGCGCCGGGTGAGCGCCGATTGATCCTGACTCTCGACTGGCTCAACTGACCATTCAGGGGTTAAGCCAGGCTCCCTGGCTCTGCGCCTCACAAAACGGCTTCAGATACGCCGCATCGGTGGCCACGCCGTAATAGTGAATATCCTGGCGGTAGGGCATATTGGCGACTTGGGCGTTGCTGCACACGCCGAAGGCGCCAGTGGGGCATTGGTCGACGTATTGCACTTCGACCTTCTGCCCGGGCAGGTTCGGCTGGCAAAAACCGTCGGCGAACAGTTTTTCCGGGATGTTGCGGTTCTGCTGGCAGACCTTCACGTCCAGACGCTCCGCCTGGCTGTGGACCACACACGCCTGGGCCAGCACCTCGCCCGACGTCAGCGCGAGCAGCAACGACAATCCCATCAACCGCATTCTCTACCTCCTCAGAAACCTTCGACCATGTTGCAGAACATCCCCACTCACGTCATCGCCGGGCCATTGGGTGCCGGCAAGACCAGCCTGATCAAGCACCTGTTGGCGCAGCGGCCGGCACATGAGCGCTGGGCGGTGCTGATCAACGAGTTCGGCCAGATCGGCCTCGACGCTGCGCTGCTGACCCAGGACGCCGATGGTATCGCACTGGGCGAAGTGGCCGGGGGCTGTTTGTGTTGCGTCAATGGTGCGCCATTCCAGATCGGCCTCGGGCGGTTGCTGCGCAAGGCGCGGCCGGATCGGCTGTTTATAGAGCCCTCCGGGCTGGGCCATCCGGCGCAGTTGCTGCGACAGTTAAGCGAGGCACCATGGCTTGGTGTGCTGGCGGTTCAGCCGTGTGTTTTGGTGCTGGATGCCCAGGCACTTGCGGCCGGGAAACCGCTGCCGGCGGCGCAACAGGAGGCATTGAATAGCGCGGGTTTGTTGCTGTTGAACAAGTCGGAAGGTCTCGATGATGGCGATCGTCAACGAATCATGGCGCTGCTGCCGACACGTCGTTTGTATTGGACGCAACAAGCGGTTTTGCCGTTGAGCGAATTGCCGGGGCTTGAGGCTCAAGGCATCGAGGGTGTGGATAACTTAATCGTCCCCAAGGGCTTGGCGCAAATGCCGGCGATCTGGACTGATCCCACGTTTCCAATTTGCTTGAGTCAGGAACAGGACGGCGGCTGGAGTATTGGCTGGCGTTGGCATCCGAGTCAGAGGTTTGATTCGGCACTGATTAGCCAGTGGCTTGGGAGCCTTGCCTGGCGGCGCGCGAAGCTGGTTATCCACAGCGTCGAGGGTTGGGTTTCAGCGAATGCGCTGGATAACTCGGCACTGCAGTGGCAGCCGAGTGAATGGCGGCAGGATTCGCGGATTGAGCTGATCTTCAGTGAGCCGCAGGATGTTGATGATCTGCAGAATGGTTTAGCCAGGTGCCGATATGTGCGCGGTGTTTGAGGCCGTCTTTGCGAGCAAGCCCGCTCCCACAGGAAATCTACGTAGTACACGAAATGCGCGTGCGCTGAAGATCAACTGTGGGAGCGGGCTTGCTCGCGAATCGTTCTAACTGACGACATCATCCTTCAAGGACGCCATTTGGTGTGTTCCTGCCGCCATTGGCTCAGCTCAATGACTTCGGCACGAGGCTTCACCACCTCGACCACCGTCGGCGCATCGTCAAACGGCATTGGGTAGGGCGCCAGCTCGATCTGCGCACTATGCGCACCAAACTGAGTGATCGTCCCGGTATGGCGCGTCTCGCCTGTAACGGTGAATTCGAAGTTATACACCCGCGCCAAACGTCGACGGCCGTTGGCATCTTTGATAAAACCGATTTTTTTCAGCGCCACGTTGCCGTCGAGCAACTCGATTTCGAGTTTGGCGCAATGCTGCTTGACCCGCTCCAGCGCGCGCTCGCGCAAGCCGTGGTTATGCCACAGCCACGCGGCGCCGGTGGCCAGCAGCATTAGCACGAAGATATTTCCGAGGGTCAGCATCAACAAAGTGCTCCAACAAGATAGTGCCAGCTTAACTGCGTCGCCGGTCTGTCGTACAGGCTGTGTTTAGTCGCATACTGCGCGGCTCGAATTTCAATCGTTTTACGGAAAACTCACCGCATGAAACGTACGCCCCATCTGCTCGCCATCCAGTCCCACGTGGTGTTCGGCCACGCTGGCAACAGCGCCGCGGTTTTCCCGATGCAGCGGGTCGGGGTGAACGTCTGGCCGCTCAACACCGTGCAGTTCTCCAACCACACGCAATACGGGCAGTGGGCGGGTGAAATATTTCCGCCGCATCAGATTCCCGAGCTGGTGGAAGGCATCGCCGCAATTGGTGAGCTGGGCAACTGCGATGCGGTGCTGTCCGGTTACCTCGGCAGTGCGGCCCAGGGCCGGGCGATCCTCACGGGGGTGGCGCGGATCAAGTCGATCAATCCCAAGGCGTTGTACCTGTGCGACCCGGTGATGGGCCACCCGGAGAAGGGTTGCAGCGTACCGGCCGAGGTCAGCGATTTCCTGCTGGAAGAAGCCGCCGCTGTAGCGGATTTCATGTGCCCGAATCAGCTAGAGCTGGACAGCTTCTCGGGGCGCAAGCCGCAGTCGCTGTTCGATTGCCTGGCCATGGCGCGGGCGCTACTGGCACGCGGACCGAAGGCGGTGTTGGTCAAGCACCTGGACTATCCCGGCAAGCCTGAGGAAGTTTTCGAGATGTTGCTGGTGACAGCTGAGGGGAGTTGGCACTTGCGCCGGCCATTGTTGGCGTTTCCGCGTCAGCCGGTGGGCGTGGGTGACCTGACGTCCGGGTTGTTCCTGGCCCGTGTGCTGTTGGGTGACAGCCTGGTGGCGGCGTTCGAATTCACCGCAGCGGCGGTGCACGAGGTTTTGCTGGAAACCCAGGCCTGCGCCAGCTATGAGCTGGAACTGGTGCGGGCGCAAGACCGGATCGCCCATCCTCGGGTGCGGTTTGAGGCGACGCCGATCAGTCTCTGAGTTCGGCGTCGAGGCCATTCGCGAGCAAGCCCGCTCCCACATTTGAACGCAGTCTCCTGTGAGAGCGGGCTTGTTCGCGAAGGCTATCTAAAGAACACCCTCAAACTGACTGAACAGCTCAAGCGTCGCCCTTGATCTCCTGATAGCGCTTTTCCAGCTCCTGACGAATCTGCCGACGCTGCTGAGCCTGGATAAAGCGGCGCTTGTCCTCGCTGTTCTGCGGCTGCAGCGGCGGGACGGGGGCCGGTTTGCGCTGGTCATCCACGGCGACCATGGTGAAGAAGCAACTGTTGGTGTGGCGCACCGAGCGCTCGCGAATGTTTTCGGTCACGACCTTGATGCCCACCTCCATCGAGGTGTTGCCGGTGTAGTTGACCGACGCCAGAAAGGTCACCAGCTCACCGACATGAATCGGCTCGCGGAAAATCACCTGATCCACCGACAAAGTCACCACGTAGCGGCCGGCATAACGGCTGGCGCAGGCATAGGCCACTTCGTCGAGGTACTTGAGCAGGGTGCCGCCGTGGACATTGCCAGAGAAGTTGGCCATGTCGGGAGTCATCAATACCGTCATCGACAGTTGGGCGTTTCCGGGTTCCATAGCGTTCTCACGGGTCAAGGCAGGATTTCGGGAGCGCACCTCTGCGGGTGCGTAGCTGGCTTTTCAAACCAACCTATATCGGGACGCCGGGCAGGTGACTGTCGTCACGCCCTGATCGATCTGTTTCCATATATTGCACCGCCTTTCTGTCGGAAGTCGCGGTGTTACGCTCCGAAGAGTCGATCTCAAGGAGCCCCATACCATGCATGCCATCAGTTTCATCCAGGATCTGGCAGTGATCATGTTGGTCGCGGGCGTGGTGACCGTGCTCTTTCATCGTTTCAAGCAACCGGTGGTCCTCGGCTACATCGTCGCCGGCTTCATCATCGGCCCGCACACGCCGCCATTCGGCCTGATCCACGATGAAGAAACCATCAAGACCCTCGCTGAGCTGGGGGTGATTTTCCTGATGTTCTGCCTGGGTCTGGAGTTCAGCCTGCGCAAGCTGTTCAAGGTCGGCGCCACGGCGTTTATCGCGGCGTTCCTTGAGATCGTGCTGATGATCTGGATCGGCTACGAAATCGGCCGCTGGTTCGACTGGAACACCATGGATTCGCTGTTCCTCGGGGCGATCCTGGCGATTTCCTCGACCACCATCATCGTCAAGGCGCTCAACGACCTGAAGATGAAAAACGAGCGCTTCGCGCAGTTGATCTTCGGTGTGCTGATCGTCGAAGACATCCTCGGCATCGGCATCATCGCCTTGCTATCCAGCATCGCGGTCAGCGGCACCGTCAGCTCCGGCGAAGTGTTCTCCACGGTGGGCAAGCTCTCGCTGTTCATGATTGTTGCGTTGGTCATCGGCATCCTGCTGGTACCGCGATTGCTGGCCTACGTGGCCAAATTCGAAAGCAACGAGATGCTGTTGATCACCGTGTTGGGCCTGTGTTTCGGCTTCTGCCTGTTGGTGGTCAAACTCGAATACAGCATGGTCCTCGGCGCCTTCCTGATTGGCGCGATCATGGCCGAATCCCGGCAGTTGCTGAAGATCGAGCGCCTGATCGAACCCGTTCGTGACCTGTTCAGTGCAATCTTCTTTGTTGCCATCGGGTTGATGCTTGATCCGATGATTCTGTTGCAATACGCCTGGCCAATCGCGGTAATCACCGTGGCAGTGGTGCTGGGCAAGATGTTGTCCTGCGGCCTCGGCGCCTTTATCGCCGGCAACGATGGACGCACCTCACTACGGGTCGGGATGGGGCTTTCACAGATTGGCGAATTCTCCTTCATCATCGCCGCGCTGGGCATGACCTTGCAGGTCACCAGCAACTTCCTTTATCCGGTGGCCGTGGCGGTTTCGGTGATCACCACACTGCTGACGCCGTACCTGATTCGCGCCGCCGATCCACTGTCGATCAAGCTGGCCGAGGTGATGCCCCGGCGCCTGAGTCGCGTGCTGGGGATGTACGGCGAATGGCTGCGCAGCATTCAGCCGCAGGGCGAAGGCGCGCTGCTGGCGTCGATGATTCGGCGGATTCTGTTGCAGGTCGGGGTGAATCTGGCGCTGGTGATCGCGATATTCTTCTCGGGCGCGTTTTTCGCCGAGCGTATGTCGGAATATCTGCAAGGCTGGATCAGTGATCCGAGCTGGCAGAAAGCGCTGATCTGGGGCGGGGCGTTGCTGGTGTCGCTACCGTTCCTGATCGCCGCCTATCGCAAGCTCAAGGCGCTGTCGATGCTGTTGGCGGAGATGGGTGTGAAGCCGGAGATGGCCGGCCGCCACACACAGCGAGTGCGTCGGGTGATCGCCGAAGTGATTCCGATCCTCTCGCTGCTGGTGATTTTCCTGCTGCTGGCAGCCTTGTCGGCCAGTATTTTGCCGACCAACAAGTTGCTGGTATTAATCGCCGTGGTCACCGCCGCCGTTGCGGCGCTGCTCTGGCGCTGGTTCATCCGCGTTCACACGCGGATGCAGGTGGCCTTGCTGGAGACGCTGGACAACCACAAGGAATCGTCCGGGCATTGACCACCTGGGGCGACGGGCGAATCAGCTTTCCAGCCAGACGTCCCGCGCCCAGTGCCATACCGATTCCCAGGTTTCTTCGGCAATCAGCTCTTCTTCGGCTTGCCACAGCACCACGGTGCCGTCTTCTTCGACCAGGTAGTAGTCGTCACCGTCCTGGCAGATCGGGATCATGCTGCGATCAACGCCAGCGTCCCAGGCGTTGGCGGCAACGTCCGGCAGGTAGGTGTGGGATTGCGGATCGGTCACAGTGACCGGCTCCAGGCTGCCGTACACCACATCACTGACGGTCAGCAAAAATTCTCTGAAGACAAACGGGATGTCGATGAACAGTTGTTCTTCGATTTCCACGATCTGATCTTCGTCGGGCAACTCCAAGGGGACCGGTACCGGTTCGTTGGCTTCACGCAGTTGTTCGATGATTTCTTCCACGTCCGGGATCCTCTTGCTTGATGGCGCGGTTTATATGGGGCGGTTTATACAGTAGCTCGCTATAGATGCAACCGCGAAATAGAAAACCCCGGCCAAGGCCGGGGCTTTTTATAGGGATAGCATTGCGACAGGTTTATCGCGCGTCGGTTCAGCCGTTCTGGCGGATACCGGCGACCAGCCAAGGCTGGTTCTCGCCCTGTGGTCGTTCCATGTTCCAGCTTTCGCTGAACACTTCGCCCTGGTCGAAACGCGAGGTCTTCGACACGCCACTGAAGGTCAGGGTGGCGATGGTCTTGTCGGCACGATCATCCACGCCGTCCAGTTGTACATGGAGGTTATCGATGTAGGTGGACTGGAAACCTTCACCCAGGTCGGCACGTTCGCGCTTGAGGAACTCCAGCATTTGCGGGGTCACGAACTCGGCGATCTTGTCCATTTCGTTGGCGTCCCAGTGCTGCTGCAGGGACTGGAAGTGGTTGCGGGCCGCTTCGATGAAGTTCTGTTCATTGAACCAGACTGGCGCGTTGATCACCGGGCGAGCGGTGGCAGGTGCTGCCGAACCACCGAAGATCGAACCGCCGGCAGGCTTGTTCTCGAACACTTCACGCTGCATCGGCGCGCCGGCTGGAGCCAGGTGCTCCTGCTGCTTGCGGCGACGGGCGGCGATGAAGCGGAAGATCAGGAAGGCGATCACGGCCATGATCAGGATGTCGAATATCTGCATGCCCTGGAAGCCGCCGCCCATGAACATGGAGGCCAGCAGGCCACCGGCGGCGATACCGGCCAGAGGGCCGAGCCAGCGCGAAGCACCGCCGGCCTTGGCCGCAGCGCCAGCGGCACCGGCAGCACCCGCAGTGGCAGCAGCGCCGCCTGCAGCAGAGGAAGGCGCCATTTGGCTGGTCTGGTGGGTCGGCGCGGCGCCGACGCTTTTGCCGCCACCAAAGCGCTTGGCGTTGGCATCGAGGCTCATCGTCAGGCCGATGCACAACGCCATGGCGATGCTAAGAAAACGTTTCATAAAGGGAATTCCCATTTGTGGATGGCACTCGCGCCATGTTGCACAGCTGAAGTGTTGCTGGCTAGCGACAGAGTGTTTCGGGCTTTTGCCTGACAGGTTGGGTTCAGCTTCGGTCAGGGCAATAAGACCTGTTAACGTTGGTCTGTAGGACGAGTGGATAAGTTTTGTAGGAAGGGTTCTAGCGTCGTAGCGCCAGCACGACCACACCGGCCGAAATCAAACCGATGCCACTCCATTGGCGCAGGTCGAGCTTCTCGCCCAGCAGGATCACGCCGAGCACTGCCACCAGCACCACGCTGAGCTTGTCTACCGGAGCGACCAGAGAGGCCGGGCCGAGTTTCAGCGCACGGAAGTAGCAAATCCACGAAGCACCGGTCGCCAACCCCGACAGCAGCAGGAACAGGTAACTCCTGGCAGAGATCGATCCTAATGACTGATATTGGCCCGTTGCGTACAAAATCAAGGCCAGGCTGACGAGCACCACCATCGTGCGCAGTAGAGTGGCGAAGTCGGAATTGACGTTTTCGATGCCGATCTTGGCGAAAATCGCGGTCATGGCCGCGAATGCCGCCGATAACAGGGCCCAGAATGTCCAGGAGGAAAAGAAGCCTGAGCCCATGGTTTGCATCCTTATAAGATCAACCACGACAGTTTGAATCTGTGGGAGCGAGCCTGCTCGCGAATGAAAGCGCCGCGGAGTGTCTGATAAACCGCGGCGCGACTATTCGCGAGCAGGCTCGCTCCCACAGAAAAGCTGACAGCTTTAGATCGCTTCCAGCTTTGCGTAACCCAGCATCAGCCACTTGCTGCCTTCACCGAAGTTCACCTGCACCCGAGCCTGAGCCCCGGCGCCTTCGAAGTTCAGGATCACGCCGTCGCCAAACACCGAATGCCGTACCGCCTGACCCAGGCTGAAACCGGTGTCCGGGATTTCGCTGCCGCCGAACAGGCTGCTGGAGCTCTGCTGCTGACCACCGCCGAACGGACGGCTGACGCTGTTGGACAACCGCACTTCCTGGATCAGCCCTTTCGGCACTTCACGTACGAAACGCGACACCTTGTTGTAAGTCTCGCTGCCGTACAGGCGTCGGGTTTCAGCATAGGTCATCACCAGGTTCTGCATGGCCCGGGTGATACCGACGTAAGCCAGACGCCGTTCTTCTTCAAGACGACCGGGTTCTTCCAGGCTCATCTTGTGCGGGAACAGGCCTTCTTCCATGCCCACCAGGAACACGTAAGGAAATTCCAGGCCTTTGGCGCTGTGCAGGGTCATCAGCTGAATGCTGTCTTCGTGCTCGTCGGCCTGGGTGTCGCCGGCCTCCAGCGAGGCATGGCCGAGGAACGCGGACAGAGGCGTCAGGTCTTCGTCTTCTTCCGCGTTTTCGAAGTTGCGCGCGGCGCTGACCAGTTCCTCAAGGTTTTCTACCCGAGCTTGGCCTTTCTCGCCTTTTTCCGCTTCGTGGTAGGCAATCAGCCCCGACTGCTCGATGACGGTCTGGGTCATCAGGTGCAGCGGCATGTCCATGCACTTGGCGGCAAGGTTTTCGATCAGTTCGATAAACGCGCCGAGAGCGCCGGCCGCACGACCGGTCAGGCCCTTGTTCGCTACCAGCAGGCGCATGGCTTCCCACATCGACACATCGCTGTGACGGGCATGGTCGCGAATCGCTTCGACGGTTTTCTCACCGATGCCACGGGCCGGAACGTTGATTACCCGCTCCAGCGCTGCATCGTTGCCACGACCTTCCAGCAAGCGCAGGTAAGCCATGGCGTTCTTGATTTCCGCCCGCTCGAAGAAGCGCTGGCCGCCATAGATGCGGTACGGAATGCGTTCGCGCAGCAAGGCTTCTTCCAAAACGCGGGATTGGGCGTTGGAGCGGTACAAAATCGCGATATCACTGCGAGCCAAGCCGGTTTTCAGCGCGCTTTCGATGGTTTCCACCACATAACGCGCTTCGTCGTGTTCGTTGAACGCGGCGTACAGATTGATCGCTTCGCCTTCGCCGCCATCGGTCCACAGTTCCTTGCCCATGCGTCCGGTGTTGTTGGCGATCAGGGCGTTGGCGGCCTTGAGGATGCCTGCGGTGGAGCGGTAGTTCTGCTCCAGACGAATGGTTTCGGCATCCGGGAAGTCGTCGGAATACTGATAGATGTTCTCGATTTTCGCCCCGCGCCAGCCGTAGATCGACTGGTCGTCGTCGCCGACCACCATCAGGCTGTCGCCGCCTTTGGCCAGCAGGCGCAACCAGGCGTACTGCACGGCGTTGGTGTCCTGGAACTCGTCCACCAGGATGTGCCGGAAGCGCTTCTGATAATGCGCCAGCAGGCCCGGGTGATCGCGCCACAGGTCGAGGGCGCGCAGCAGCAGTTCGGAGAAGTCGATGACGCCTGCGCGCAGGCACGCGGCCTCATAGGCTTCATAAATGCTGCGCATGGTGGCCAGGAACAGGTCGCCGCTGGCTTGAATGTGTTGCGGACGCAGACCTTCGTCTTTCTGCCCGTTGATAAACCACTGGGCCTGACGGGCCGGCCAGCGTTGCTCGTCCAGACCCAGCTCGCGGATGACCCGCTTGACCAGGCGTTGCTGGTCATCGCTGTCGAGAATCTGGAAGGTCTGGCTCAGTCCGGCTTCCTGCCAGTGCGCCCGCAGCAAGCGGTGCGCCAGGCCGTGGAAGGTACCGACCCACATGCCGGCCGGGTTCAACCCCATCAACTGCTCGATGCGATGACGCATCTCCGCAGCGGCCTTGTTGGTAAAGGTCACCGACAGGATGGAGTGGGGCGAGGCGTTTTCGACCTGGATCAACCAGGCGATACGGTGCACCAGCACTCGGGTTTTACCGGAACCAGCACCGGCCAGGACCAACTGACGACCCACGGAGGCAGCTACGGCCTGGCGTTGGGCATCGTTGAGGGAGTTCAGCAGAAGGGAGAGATCATCGCGCATCGGGGCATTCTAGGGGGCGGCGCCACACCGGGCAAACCCCGCTTTGATTTAGCCGATGAAAGATGAGCGGAGGACGACCGGTCGGTCACTGGCTGCAAGCGGCGGCGGGGCTCGCTTGGCGGCTTTTATATCGCTGCCGGCGGTCGATACTTTGGTCTACTTTGTGATCTGGAGCAGTTTGGTCCCGGGCCTTGCTTGTGTATGCTCCGTGCACAATTCGGGCTCACCACGCTCATTATAAGAACAAGAATATTGACTATGACCCTCAGCTCCGACCTGTCGGGCCCCTCCGTGGAGCCCCGGGTTATCCGCAAACAGTACGCCATGGAAATGGCGGTCGAACGCACGCGCCTGCTGTACCAGGGCTCGTTGTTGCCGACGCTGTTCATGTTGATCAACGGTCTGGTCTGCGCCGGTCTGCTCTGGAGTCCGCAGCGCTACTTCCTGGTCAGCGTCTGGCTGGTCTGGTTGTTGTCACTGGTGGCGCTACGCGTGATTCAAGTGGCGGCCTTCGATTCGGCGATCCCGAACCGCCAGGCTCATCCGATCTGGATTCGCATGTTTCTCCTGGGTTCGGCCATGACCGGCCTGACCCTCGCCGGCGCCGGTATCGCGCTGGCCCCCGCCGACACCTTTATCCAGCAAGCCTGGGTCTTCGGCCTGATCGGCGCCGCAGCGCTCTCGGCCAGCGTGGCCTACGCGGTCAGCCTGCCGGCGTTTCTCTCCTTTACCTTGCCCTGCCTGTTGCCGGCCATCGGCTATATGTTCTGGGGCGGCGATGAACAGCAGCAAGGTTGGGGCTGGTTCGGCCTGATTCTGCTGGGGGCGTTGAGCGTGGTGGCCTGGCAGGTCAATCGGTTGATCGATCGCGGCTTGCTGCGGCGTTTCCAGAACCAGGCACTGATTGAGCATTTGCAGCTCGCCCAGACCAAGAGCGATCAGCTTAATTACGAACTGGCCAAGGAAATCGACCAGCGCCGCCATGCCGAGGAAGAGCTGCGCGAAGCCCAGGTTGAACTGGAGAATCGCGTGGCTGAGCGCAGCCAGGAACTGAGCGCCGCCACCCAAGCCTTGAGCAAGAGCGAAGCGCGCCTGGCACTGGCATTGAAGGCCAGCGAACTGGGGTTGTGGGACTGGAACCTGCAAACCGATGAGGTCCATCACACCCAGATCCAGGAGTTGTTCGGCCTGGCGCCGGAGTATGTGACGGCCATGCTCAGTCACCTGCGGCCGCGCCTGCACCCCGACGACGTGCCGTCCCTCAAACGCGCGCTGGTCGAGCACTTGAAGGGCCGCAGCGAGGATTACCAGATTGAATACCGCGTGCGCCATGGCGACGGCCATTGGGTCTGGATCGAAGACCGTGGCCGAGCGGTGGAGCGCAGTGAAAGTGGCCGGGTGATTCGCATGGTCGGCACCCGCCGCGACATCAGCGCCAGCAAAGGCCAGGAAGAACAACGGCAATTGGCGGCGACCGTGTTCGAAGCCGCCAGCGAAGGCATCGTGATTTTCGACCCGGATTACGCGCTGATCGCGGTCAACCAGGCTTTCAGCCGGGTGACGGGCTACGACATCGAGGACATGCTCGGGCGCAACGTTGTCGAGTTGCCGTGCAGTCGCGATGCCCGCCGGCACTACAGCGCGATTCATCAATCCCTTGAGCAGCACGGCAGTTGGCAAGGCGAACTGGTGGAAACCCGCAAGAACGGCGAACTCTATCCGCAATGGTTGCAACTCAACGCGGTGCGCGATTCTCGGGGAAAGGTCAGTCACATTGTAGGCTTCTTCGCCGATCTATCCGCACGGCGCGAATCTGAAGAACGCATGCGCTACCTGACCCATTACGATGAACTCACGGGCCTGGCCAACCGCTCGTTGTTCCGCGAACGTCTGCGCGAAGCCCATCAGCGGGTTCGACAGGGCGGGCGGCGCAGTCTGGCGTTGCTGCACATCAACCTTGATCGTTTCAAGCTACTCAACGACAGTCTCGGCCATGAAATCGCCGACCAGTTATTGCAGAAAATGTCCCGACGGCTGGTCAATGCATTGCCCGAGGCGGACACCATTGCGCGGCTGTCCGGGGATGAATTCGCGGTGTTGTTCGACGCCTACGGCAACCTCTCGAGCCTGGCACGGGTGGCGACACGCCTGTCGACCAAGCTGCGCTTGCCGGTGACGGTGGATGGCCATGAACTGGTGGTCAGCGCGTCCATGGGCATCAGCATGCTGCCGGACAACGCGCGGGAGATTTCCGCGCTGGTCAGCCAGTCGAACATGGCCATGCAGCACGCCAAGCACCTGGGCGGTAACAATTTCCAGTTCTATACCGAGAGCCTGCAAGCCAGCACCCTTGAGCGTTTGCAGCTGGAAAACCAGCTGCGCAAAGCCATCGAAGAAAAGCAGCTGAAAGTGTTTTACCAACCGAAACTGTGCCTCGCCACCGGGCGGCTGAACGCTGCCGAGGCTTTGGTGCGCTGGGACCATCCGACCATGGGCCGGGTGCCGCCCAACGATTTCATTGGATTGGCCGAGGAAACCGGGTTGATTGGCCCGATCGGCGAGTTCGTGTTGCGCCAGGCCTGCTGGCAGGCCTGCGAATGGCAGCGGCAAGGGCTGGCGCCGATCCGGGTCTCGGTCAATCTATCGGTACATCAATTGCGCCAGGGCAAACTGGTCAGTCTGGTGCGCCAAGTGCTGGAAGAAACCGGTCTGGCCCCGCATTACCTGGAGCTGGAACTCACCGAAAGCCAGTTGCTGGACAGCGTCGAACACATCATCGCGACCTTCCAGCAGTTGCGGGACCTGGGTGTGAAGCTGGCGATTGACGATTTTGGCACCGGCTATTCATCCCTGAGCTACCTCAAGCGCATCCCCGTGGATTACGTGAAGATCGATCAGGCGTTTATCCGTGGCCTGGGGGAGGGCGGCGAGGATGCGGCGATCACCCGGGCTATCATCGCCATGGCCCATGGCTTGTCACTGAAAGTCGTGGCCGAAGGCGTGGAGCGGGACGAACAACTGGCGTTTTTGCAAGGCGAGCGCTGTGATGAAGTGCAGGGTTATTTGATCAGCCGGCCGGTGGAAGCGACCGATCTGGCGGAACTGCTGCGAAAGGACGCAAATCCTTTGTAAGGGCTACATGGAGCGCATAACGCGTGGAATGGGGATATCGAGTTACGCATTGAGCAGGCAAAAAGCCGATTCATGTAGTATAACTACAAGCGTGCTACATCCCCGGCACCTGCCAATAACAAAGAGTCGACCCCTTTGAATCTGCTGCAACACATCGCCCAGTCACGCCACCTGTTACGCAAGTCGGAGCTCAAGGTCGCCGACCATGTGCTGCTTGATCCTGCGGCGGTGATGCACAGTTCCATGGCCGACCTGGCCCACAGCGTGGGGATCAGCGAGCCGACCATCGTGCGCTTTTGCCGCGCCATCGGTTGTTCCGGTTTCCAGGATTTGAAGCTGAAGTTGGCGCAGAGCCTGGCGGCGGGTGCGAGCTTCGGGCAGTTCGCGATTCATGAAGACGATTCGGTCGCTGACTACAGCCTGAAAATCTTCGACACCACGTTGCACACGTTGATGGAAGTTCGCGAGAAGCTCGATCCGGTGGAGTTGCAGCGGGCGGTGTCGCTGATGTCCCAGGCGCAGCGGGTCGAGTTCTACGGCTTTGGTGCGTCGGGCGCGGTGGCGGCGGATGCTCAGCACAAGTTCTTCCGCTTGTTGCTGACGGCGGCGGCGTATTCCGATCCGCACATGCAGGCGATGTCGGCAGTCACGCTGAAGCCAACCGATGTAGCGATCTGTATTTCCCAGTCCGGGCGTTCCAAAGACCTGTTGATCACCGCGAATCTGGTCCGCGAAAGCGGCGCCTCTTTGATCACCTTGTGCCCGAGCCAGACGCCGTTGGCCGAGCTGTCGACCGTCAACCTGGCGATCGATGTGCACGAAGACACCGAAATCTATACGCCACTGACCTCGCGAATCGCCCACCTGGTGGTGATCGACGTGTTGGCGATGGGCGTGGCCATGGCCCGCGGGCCGAGCCTGGTCAACCACCTCAAGAGCGTCAAGCGCAGCCTGCGCAGTTTGCGGTTGTCGCCCAAATCGGTGAAAGCGCTGGATGACTGAAGTCGTCGTAAGGTCGTTCCGACCTTAATCGCGAGCAGGCTCGCTCCCACATTAGACTGCGATCCCCTGTGGGAGCGGGCTTGCTCGCGAAGACTTACTCAAAAACACCACATCTCCCGGCAATATTCACACCTCTGTAACCCACCCGCCGCCAAACCGTCATCCCCAGCGTTCATCGTGTAACTCCCGTACTCGCCTTGGGAGACCCGAAATGGCCCAGCCCTACGAAGAACGCAACAGCGCCCTCAGAACCCGTCGCCAGCAAGAAGACCAGCGCCGCATGGAATTCCGCCGCGCTATCGAAGATCGCTGCGAACGCCGCCAGCTTCTGGCCGAGATCGGTGATTTCCCCGAGGATCTGGAACTCAACTACTGGCAGGCAGCACCGGCAACTTCCCGTCGAAACGCTCAACCAGCGCGCTGATCTGCACCCGTTCACTGCGGATAAACGCAAGGAACGCGTGCGCTACCGGTGACAGGCGTTTTGCCTTGGCCTGCACCAGGCACCAGCTGCGATACAACGGCAGCTCTTCGACCGGCAGCTCAATGAGCGCGCCGGTCGCCAACTCAAGGTTCAGGGCGTGGCGCGTCAACAAGGCCAGGCCCAGACCCGCCAACACACACTCACGCTGGGCTTCCGCCGACGCGACCTCTTGGGTCTGGGTGAAGTGCACGCGTTTCTCTTTGAAATACTCTTCGCACGCCATCCGCGTCCCGGACCCCGGTTCGCGCATCAGCAGCGTGTAGGGCTCCAGATCCTGCAAACGCAGCGGCCCCATGTGGCACAGCGGATGATCCGGTGGCGCCACGGCGACGATCGGGTTGTTGAGGAACGGCAGGAACTCCAGGCCCATGTCCTGCGGCACCATCGACATGATCACCAGGTCGTCGCGGTTGTCCGACAGGCGCCGGATGACCTGGCCACGGTTGACGACGGTCAGGTGCAGGTTCACTTCCGGGTGCTGGCGCTTGAACGCGGCAAACAGGTGCGGCACGAAGTACTTGGCGCTGGATTCCACCGCCAGTTTCAGCTGACCTTGCAACGAACCCTGCATGTCCGACAACTGCATATCGAGGTTTTCCAAACGCCCGAAAATATCCCGGCTGGCGCGCTGAAGCGCTTCCGCCGCCTCGGTCATGTAGAGTTTTTTGCCGACGTAATCGAACAAAGGTTGACCAATCAGCTCCTCAAGTTGACGAATCTGTAGGCTCACGGCAGGTTGTGTGAGGGACATTTCGTCAGCCGCGCGGCTGTAGGACCGCAAATCACAGACTTCATTGAAAATCTGCAATTGACGCAATGTCATACGCATCAATGACTTACGCATTTTTATAGGGCTCCGGCCGCAGGCTGATGCGCCAACTATAAGTCTTTACTTATGCCTGACCCAATTATTAATCATTTTTGTTAATCCCTTGCGAGGGCTAGTGTGGGGCTGCGACTAAATCGAAACATTTAGTCACGCGTCGACCTGGTTTAGCAGGTCGTGGGTACCACCGGCTCAAGGGAACCTCCAAGTGATAACAAAGATCCTGATCGCCAACCGTGGTGAGATTGCCGTACGAATCGTGCGTGCCTGCGCCGAGATGGGCATTCGCTCGGTCGCGATCTATTCCGACGCCGACCGCCATGCCTTGCATGTGAAGCGTGCGGACGAGGCCCACAGCATTGGTGCCGAGCCACTGGCCGGTTACCTGAATGCGCGCAAACTGGTGAATCTGGCCGTGGAAACCGGTTGTGATGCGTTGCATCCCGGCTACGGATTCCTCTCGGAAAACGCTGAACTGGCCGACATCTGCGCCGAGCGCGGTATCAAATTCATTGGCCCATCGGCTGAAGTCATTCGCCGCATGGGCGACAAGACCGAAGCCCGCCGCAGCATGATCAAGGCCGGCGTGCCAGTCACACCGGGCACCGAAGGCAACGTCGCGGACATCGCCGAAGCCTTGGTCGAAGGTGACCGTATCGGTTATCCGGTCATGCTCAAGGCCACTTCCGGTGGTGGTGGTCGTGGTATCCGTCGCTGCGACAGCCGCGAAGAACTCGAACAAGCGTTCCCACGGGTGATTTCCGAAGCGACCAAGGCCTTTGGTTCGGCGGAAGTGTTCCTGGAAAAATGCATCGTCAACCCGAAACACATTGAAGCGCAGATCCTCGGCGACAGCTTTGGCAACGTGGTGCACCTGTTCGAGCGCGACTGCTCGATCCAGCGCCGTAACCAGAAGCTGATCGAGATTGCCCCGAGCCCGCAACTGACCCCGGAACAGCGCGCCTATATCGGCGACCTGTCGGTGCGTGCAGCCAAGGCCGTGGGTTACGAGAACGCCGGCACCGTGGAGTTCCTGCTCGCCGAGGGCGAGGTGTACTTCATGGAAATGAACACCCGGGTGCAGGTGGAACACACCATCACCGAAGAGATCACCGGCATCGACATCGTGCGTGAGCAGATCCGCATTGCGTCCGGCCTGCCGCTTTCGGTGAAACAGGAAGACATCCAGCATCGCGGCTTCGCGCTGCAATTCCGGATCAACGCCGAAGACCCGAAAAACAACTTCCTGCCGAGCTTCGGCAAGATCACCCGTTACTACGCGCCCGGCGGTCCCGGCGTGCGTACCGACACGGCGATCTACACCGGCTACACCATCCCGCCGTTCTACGACTCCATGTGCCTCAAACTGGTGGTGTGGGCGTTGACCTGGGAAGAGGCGATGGACCGTGGCTTGCGCGCCCTCGACGACATGCGTCTGCAAGGGGTCAAGACCACCGCCGCCTACTACCAGGAAATCCTGCGTAACCCGGAATTCCGTAGCGGCCAGTTCAATACCAGCTTCGTTGAAAGCCACCCTGAACTGACCAACTACTCGATCAAGCGCAAACCCGAAGAGCTGGCCCTGGCCATCGCCGCCGCCATCGCCGCCCACGCAGGCCTGTGAGGAATAGAACAATGAGCAAGAAGATTCATGTAACCGACACCATCCTGCGCGACGCCCACCAATCGCTGCTCGCCACCCGCATGCGCACCGAAGACATGCTGCCGATCTGCGACAAGCTCGACAAAGTCGGCTACTGGTCGCTGGAATGCTGGGGCGGCGCGACGTTCGACGCCTGCGTACGTTTCCTGAAAGAAGACCCGTGGGAGCGTCTGCGCCAACTGCGTGCGGCGTTGCCTAACACGCGTCTGCAAATGCTGCTGCGTGGCCAGAACCTGCTGGGCTACCGCCATTACAGCGACGACGTGGTCAAAGCCTTCGTCGCCAAGGCTGCGGTCAATGGCATCGACGTGTTCCGTATTTTCGACGCCATGAACGATGTGCGTAACCTGCGCGTGGCCATCGAAGCGGTGAAAGCGGCGGGCAAACACGCCCAAGGCACCATCGCCTACACCACCAGCCCGGTGCACACCATCGAGGCGTTCGTGGCGCAAGCCAAGCAAATGGAAGCCATGGGTTGCGACTCGGTGGCGATCAAGGACATGGCCGGCCTGCTGACTCCGTACGCCACGGGCGAACTGGTCAAGGCGTTGAAATCTGAACAGTCGTTGCCAGTGTTCATTCACTCTCACGACACGGCGGGTCTGGCTGCGATGTGCCAACTCAAGGCCATCGAAAACGGCGCCGACCATATCGACACCGCGATCTCCAGCTTCGCTTGGGGCACCAGCCACCCGGGCACCGAGTCGATGGTCGCCGCCCTTAAAGGCAGCGAATTCGACACCGGCCTGAACCTGGAACTGCTGCAAGAGATCGGCCTGTACTTCTACGCCGTGCGTAAGAAATACCACCAGTTCGAAAGCGAATTCACCGCGGTCGATACCCGTGTGCAAGTCAACCAGGTGCCGGGCGGGATGATTTCCAACCTGGCCAACCAGTTGAAAGAGCAGGGCGCGCTTAACCGCATGAGCGAAGTGCTGGCGGAAATCCCGCGGGTGCGTGAAGACCTCGGCTTCCCGCCGTTGGTGACCCCGACTTCGCAAATCGTTGGCACTCAGGCGTTCTTCAACGTGCTGGCCGGCGAGCGCTACAAAACCATCACCAACGAAGTGAAGCTCTACCTGCAAGGCGGCTACGGCAAGGCGCCGGGCACCGTGAACGAGAAACTGCGTCGCCAGGCCATCGGCAGCGAAGAGGTAATCGACGTTCGCCCGGCGGACTTGCTCAAGCCGGAAATGACCAAGCTGCGTGCCGAAATCGGTGCCGTGGCCAAGTCCGAAGAGGACGTGCTGACCTACGCCATGTTCCCGGACATCGGCCGCAAGTTCCTCGAGGAACGCAACGCGGGCACCCTGGCGCCTGAAGTGCTGTTGCCTATTCCTGAAGCCGGCGGCGTGACCTCCGCCAGTGGCGAGGGCGTGCCGACCGAGTTCGTGATCGACGTTCACGGTGAAACCTACCGCGTCGACATCACCGGTGTCGGCGTCAAGGCCGAAGGCAAGCGTCACTTCTACCTGTCCATCGACGGCATGCCGGAAGAAGTGGTGTTCGAGCCGCTCAACGAATTCGTCAGCGGCGGCAGCAGCAAACGCAAACAAGCCACGGCACCGGGCCACGTCAGCACCACCATGCCGGGCAACATCGTCGATGTGCTGGTCAAGGAAGGCGACACCGTGAAAGCTGGGCAAGCCGTGCTGATCACCGAAGCGATGAAGATGGAAACCGAAGTCCAGGCTGCCATCGCCGGCAAAGTCACCGCCATTCACGTGGCCAAGGGCGACCGGGTGAACCCGGGCGAAATCCTGATTGAGATCGAAGGCTGATCTAACAGCCTCGATACACCGCTTTAAACCTCGGGGGGGCATGTGCTCCCCTTTTTTTTGCCCGGAATTTGGGCGTACCACATTCTTTTGTGGGCGCGGGCTTGCTCGCGAAGAGGCCCTGTCAGTCGACATCCATGCTGACTGACGAACCGCTTTCGCGAGCAAGCCCGCTCCCACAGGTTCCAAGGTGTGTCAGCGGTTGGTTAGAACGCCATCCGCCACTGCCCCATGACGCCGTGATTGCGGCTGTCGCTGCCGATTTCGCCGTTGAGGCCGACGCCCACGGTATGGTTGGCCGAAACCCCAAGATCCAGGCCCGCATTGACCAACAGGCTGTTGCGATCCATCTCCGCGCCGTAAACGGTGTAGTTGCTGCCGCCCGTGACCAATCGCTGGCGGGTGTGGGTGTAGAGGTCGCCGTAGGTATGTTTCCAGCCGGCACTCAATCGTGGGGTCAGGCGCATGCCGTTATCCAGGGTATCAACTTTGGCCAGACGCAGGCCCACCGTGCTGTTCATGTTGCTTTGGGCTTGCTCGTGGACCTTCAGCGATGCTGCGCCACCTTTTTCGGTATAGCCGTCGCGCTGATAGCGTTGGTAGCCGAGGCTGGCGAACGGTTCGATGCTGACGTTGGCACGGCCCAGGTTGTAACCCACTTCGGCGAAGGCTTGTTGGGTGCTGGCGTCGTAGCTGCCTTTGGGACGATCGCTGAAACCGGTGAACGCTACCCGGCGTGCCGTGCTGCCGTCGTGGCTGCTGTAAGTCGCGCCCAGACGAAGGGACATCGGACCGTTCTGACGCAATGCATAAGCGCCCAGGTGCCAGCTGTCGAGATCGCCGTCGAATTTATTGTTGTCCAGTGAAGTCCGGGATGTTCCGCCCATCAATCCCAGGCGCCATTCCTCATCGATGCTCCAGTCCGCGCCAAGCAGCAGGCCTTTGGTCGAGTGTTGCAGGGGTTCGACGTCGCGATCCAGCTTCCCGCCGTGGCCAAGCGCTTGCAGCCAGACCCTGCCGTTGTCTTCATTGCCGGCTGCCACGCGCGGCGCGCTGTTTCGTTCGCGCAGGTTGCCGCTTCCGTGGGTGCTGTCCAGTTGGCGCATGGCCGAGAGCATGCTGCCGCCGACCGGATCGACACTGCTCAAGGTCGCTTTGGCGAGGTTGGCGTTGCTGGAACCGGCGAGTTGTTCGAGGGCCAGGGAGGCGGTTTGTTTGTTGGAGGCGAGCAGGGCCGCTACGGCTGCGTTTGGAGTAGTCAGTGGTTTTGGAGCTGTGACAGGAGTGCTTGCAGTAGTCGACGGCTCTGGAGCAGCGCTGGAAATGTTGGCGACGGTGGATGGTTGTGTAGCCGCGCCGGAAATATCCGCGATGGTGAGTGGTTCCGGAGCAGGTATGAGCGTGTCGGAGCTAAAGGATGGCGTCACTTCGGCGAGGTCGGTGTCCACGCTGTCAGAAGTTCCTTGAGCTTCCGGGATCTGTTCTGGCTCGGTGATATTTTTGGCGAACTCCCGTCCGTTGTCGGAAGTGGCGAGGCTCTCGAGTGGTACTTCGTTACGGGCATAGGTTAGGCCGACGCTCTTTTTGTTGTACCTGAGGGCCGGTGTCATGAATGCCAGGTCATTGAGAACTTCACCGAATTTACCTTCGACCTCATTGGCTTCGATGATGGTGTAGCGACTGCGTTGCGGATAGTCGCCCGGCACCGCGACGATTTTCAGCGTGGAGCCACCGAGGCTGGCAGTGCCGTCGACCTTTATCGTTTCTCCACGCCCTTCGGGATTGACCTCGTAAGCCAGGACACCTGTCTCGGTAAGCCTCAAGTCACCTTTGATGCGTGGGGCGCCGTGCATTTTATTGACGCTAAGCAGACCGTGCACTTTCAGGCTGCCGACGGTCCCGGAACCCGCAAAGGTTCCACTATCAGCGACATCCACGGAGCCGCTTATGTCGCCTTTGTTGAAGAGCTGTCCGACTGCTATCGCGCGACCCAGGATCTTTCCATCGTTGGTCAGGATGCCACCGTTCAGCACTGCCACGCCTTCTTTGAAGTCGCCCTTACTGGTTAATGTCCACGCGCCCTGGGAGTTAAGGAGACCGTCGAAGTTTTGCGTTTCTCCCAATACGCCACCATCCGTGGCATCAAGGTGTATGACGTTGCGACCTTCGCCGCCATCAGCCTGGCCATTGAAGCTGCCACCATTTTTTACAGTGATCAGTTCGTTGGCGTTGGTACCCATTACGACTGTGTTCGGAGAGTTGATCTCTAGGGGAACGGTGCTGCCAGCCGTAGTGAATTCCTGAAAAATCTCAAGCGGAACGCTTTTTAACTCAGCATTTGTCAGATCTTCGGCGGGGGCAGGCATTCCATTGTGAGGAGACAGGTCTTGAGCATTCGAAAACTCCGCGCACCCCAGCGCCAGTGCAATGGCCAGCGCGAGGTGTTGCGGTCGGAACTTGTGTCGATCGGGCATTGAGTTTGACCTCTTTCTACAGGAGGCCAAACTCTAAAAGCCGACACCTATCGCTGGATGCCGGGCATTTCCGCGTGTTTTGAAAGGCGCAGATCCTTTGCTTGTAGCCGAATCCTCCGTGGGCCTGGACCCCCTCCGGTTTCATCGGCTAACAAGCGTTTTTCCCTACAACAATTCCGGAAGCGTCCGTTGGCGAAAACTCAGAAACTCATCTGCCACTGTCCAATCAACCCATGATTACGGCTGTTACTCCCGATCTCGCCGCTGTAGGCAACCCCCACGGAATGCCGCGCCGAAATCCCCAGATCCAGCCCCGCCTCAAGCACCATGCTGTCGCGATCCAGCGAACTGCCATCGACACTGAACGCCGTGCCGCCCACCACAAAGGCCTGGCGGGTCGAGCTGCTGACATCGCCATAGGTATGTTTCCAGCCAGCGCTCATGCGCGGGGTCAGGCTCATGCCGTTGTCCAGGGTGCTCAGGTGCGCCAGGCGTACGCCGAAGGTGCTGCTGAAGTTGTCCTGGGTTTGTTCCTCGACCTGCAACGCCGCAGCGCCACCCTTTTCCTGGTAGCTGTCGCGGTGATAGCGCTGGTAGCCGAGGTTGGCGAAGGGTTCGGCGCTGAGGCGACCGCTGCCCATCGCATAACCCAGCTCGGCAAAGGCTTGCTGGCTGTCGGCGTCGTAATCGCCTTTTGGCCGATCGTTGAAACCATTGAACGCGACGGTGCGTTTGCTTTCACCCTGATGGCCGCTGTAGGCCGCGCCGAGACGCAGGGCGAACGGGCCGCTTTGGCGCAGGGCGTAGACCCCGGCGTGCCAGCTCTCGACATTGCCATCGACGCCAGTGGCATCCAGATCGGTTTTCGAGTAACCGCCTAGCACACCCAGGCGCCATTGCGGATTGAGCGCCCAGTCGGCACCCAGCACGCTGCCCTTGGTGCGTTGTTCCAGACCGCTATTGCCGTGCTCGCCGTCGAGCTTGCCGTAGCCGCCGATGGCTTGCAGCCACAGACGACCTTGGGCATTCGGGTCGTTGAGGTTACGCGCTTCAGCCGGTACGCCGGTGGACGCGAGGACCGGTGTGTCTCGTTGATCGAGGCCCACCAGCAAGCCTGAACTGCCGCCCATGTGCTGCATCGCCGACAGCATGCTGCTGCCAATCTGACTGCTCGCGCCAAGGGTGGCGCTGGTCAAGTTGGCGTTGCTCGCGCCAGCCAGTTGTTCGATGGCCGCGCCTGCCGTGGCGTTGGTGGTGTTGAGCAGCGCGTTGTAGAGCGCGTTGTTTTTGCCGATCGAGGCCAGGCTATTGGCGGCGTTGCTGCCGTTGCCGGTGGCGGCGAATTCGTTGAAGGCGATGTCGTTGCGGGTGTAGGTCAGATCGACCTGGGTCGGGGTGTACGCGAGGGTCGGCGTGAGGAACGCATAGTCGCTGGTGACCTTGCCGAACGAGCCGTTGACGCTCGCGGCTTGCAGCACGGTGTAATGACTTTGCCACGGATAGGTGCCGCTGCCGGGGTTCACCGCCAGGGTCGCGCCATTCAGGTTGGCGGTGCCACCGACCATCACTGGCGCGCTGGTGCCATCGGCGTTGACACCATAGGCCAAAGTGCCGCCGCTGCCGAAGGTCAAATCGTGAACGACGCTCGCGGTGCCCAGTTGTGTGTTGGTTTGCAGCGTACCGTTGACCAACAGATTGCCCACCGAACCACCGCCGGCATACACGCCGCCCTGATCCACGGTGAGCGAGCCGGCAATGCCGCCCTGGTTGAGCAGCGTCGCGCCATTGCGCACCGCGCCGCCGTCGCTGAAATCGCCGCTGCCGGTCAGCGTCCAGGCGCCTTGCTTGACCTCCAGCCATTCGAAATTGCGACTGGCGCCGAAGTTGCCGCCCGCTACATCGTCCATCACCACCCGGTCATAACCGCTGCCGCCATCGACGAGGCCGACGAAGCGGCTGCCGTTGCGCAAGGTCAGGTTGTCGTTGCCACCGCCGAGGTCCAGCGCCAGGCCGTTGCTACCGCTGATGGTCCCGCCGTTGATCACGCTGTCGGCGAACTCGCCAACGAATTTCACGCCGAACCCGTCAAGGCCCTGAATGGTGCCGAAGTTTTCCAGCGTAGTCGCCGCCACGCCCGAACCGCCGCTGCCATCGTCCACCAGAATGGCACTGTTGGCACCGCTGATCAGCGCACCTTTGGCGTTCAAAATAGTGCCGCCACCCAACGCGATACCTTCACTGCCGTTGGCGAAACCACCCTTGTCCACGCCGCCCGCGCCGACGCCCTGGATGGTGCCGTAGTTTTCGATGTGGGCAATGTTGTCGATGTCCACGCCATCACCGTCCCCGTTGGGTTGCAGCCCTGAGTAGGCGCCGGTGATCGTGCCGTGGTTGATCACGGTGCCATCGCCATCGGAGCCAAAACCCGAACCGTTACGGCCAGTGATCTGCCCGTAGTTCACCAATGTGGCGCCAAGGTCGGTGGTGATGCCGTGACGGCCGCCGGAAATGGTGCCGTAGTTGGTCACTGTCACGCCGGTTGCGGTGTCGATGTCGACGCCGTCGAACTTCTCGTCGACGTTGTGAGAATCACCCGTCGAAATCTCGCCGTAGTTGGTGATCGTCGCATTCGCGCCGGTCTTCATGCCGTCGCTGGCGTCCCCGCGAATCAGCCCGCCCGCGCGGTTGATGATCGTGGTTTTGACGCCGTCACTGCGCAAGGCATCCAGGTCCAACCCTTGGCCGGTGGTGGAGCGAATAATGCCGCTGTTATCGATCAACAAACTGCCGCTGGCGAAGTTACTGTCGATGCGCAACGCGTCGTTGAACCCGAGAATCTGCCCGCCGCTGCGGTTATAGATGCTGTAGTTGCGCGCCTGGGTCAGATCGCCGCTGCTGTCGATCGCCCGGCCACCGGTGGAGATGATCTTGCCCGAGTTATCAATCACTACACCGACACCGCTGGTGCTGTCCTTCAGGCTCACGGTCTTGCCGCTGTTGGTGATGCTGCCGGGTGCCGAGATCTTCAACGTGTCGCTGCCACCAAGTGTTTGCGCGGCGGTGGTGGCGGTGTCGATCTGCACGTTTTTAGCGTGAGCGGCGGTAGCGCTGATCAACAGCGCGATGGTCAGGGCGAGACGCTGGGGCGAGAAGGGCATGGGTGGACAGCCTTTTTGTTATAAGCGGGCCGTCTTGTATAGCGGAGGGTTTTTACAGAATGATGTCTTTGGAGAATGCATTCTTTTGCAGATATTTCGGAATCCGGCGCATCTATACGCAATTTAATGCGTATCTGGACGATGTAGGAGCTGCCGAAGGCTGCGATCTTTTGATCCTGGGGCCGCTTCGCGGCCCAACGGGAGCAAGCTCCCTCGCCACAGGTTTCGCGTTTGCTCAGAAGGTTCAGCTACGGCTCAAATAGGCTTTGCCGTAATGCCGCTCCATCCTCGCCTGAATCAGCTCCAGCCCAATCGACATCACCCAATAAATCACCGCCGCGGTCGTCAGCATCTCGATGTAGCGATAGCTCGAGCGCCCATACGACTGAGCCAGAAACATCACTTCCCATACCCCCATCACCGAGATCAGTGAGGAGTCCTTGAGCATGGAGATGAATTGGTTGGTGGTCGGCGGGATGATGGTGCGCATGGCCTGGGGCAAGGTGACGCGCCAGAAGATCACGGTTTCGCGCATGCCCAGGGCCAGGGAGGCTTCGCGTTGGCCGTGGGGGACGCCGAGGATGCCGGCGCGGAATATTTCGCTGAGGTAGGCGCCGTAGTTCAGTGACAGGGCGATGATCCCGGCGGCGATGGCGCCCGGTACGACACCGAGTTGCGGCAGGCCGAGGTAGATCAGCAGGATCTGGATCAGCAGCGGCGTTCCACGAAAGAACGAGGCGTAGAAACTCGCAATGCCGAACGCCACGGCGCTTTTCGACAGCCGTCCTAGGGCGGTGATGAAGCCCAGCAGTGATGAGGCAACGATCGAGCAGGCGCAGAGAAACAACGTCAGCGCCGCGCCTTGCAGGAAGCCGTTGGGCGCCAGGTGCAGGCCGACGAGGTTGGGCAGTTTGTCGAGGATGATCGAGAACTTCAGGTCGAAGCTCAGGAAGAAACTGGCGAACAAGCCAAGCATCGCCGCCCAGGTCAGGTACAGCCGCGTGCGGAATCCGAAGATCCGCTGCAGGCGCGACTCAGCTACCGGTTGCGGTGGCTGGGGAGGTGTCGGGAAAGAAGTCATTGGCTGATATCGGCGCCGATCCATTTTTGCGAGAGCTTGCTCAGCGTGCCGTCCTGTTTCAGCTGGGCGAAGACTTCACGCACTTTGCCGTCCCACTGAGCGTCGCCCTTTTCGATGGCCACGGAGTTCGGCTCCGAGTACAGCGGCTCGCCAGCGAGTTTGAAGCGTTTGTCCTGGGTCAGTCGCGGTTGCGCGGTCACCAGGTTGGTGAGGATCGCGTCCAGCCGAACCCCAGCGCCTAGGCCCAGGTCCTGGAACGCCACGTTGTCAGTGTCATACGGCGCGATCTGCACGTCCTCGAACGGGTACTGCAATTGCGTGTCTTCGGCGCCTTCGATCACCAGGTTTTTGTTCAGGTAGCTTTCGTAGCTGGAAGCGCTGGTGAGGCCGACTTTCTTGCCGCTCAGGTCCTTGGCGTTGTGGATGCGCTCATCCTTGGCATTGACCACGATCACGGCGGGCGAGGCGTAGTACTCCACCGGAAAATCGAAGACTTCGGCGCGGGCCTTGCTCGGGGTCATGGAGCAGATGCAGATGTCGTATCGCCCGCTCCAGCGGCCGGCGGCGATCACGTCCCAGGATGGAGTTTCGAGGCGCAGTTTCACGCCAAGTTTCTCGGCCACGGCTTTGGCCACATCGACGTCGAAACCGTCGAGCTGGTTTTGGTCGTTAAGGAACGAGAACGGTGGATAGCTTTCCATCAACACGCCCACCAGTTCTTTCTTTTGCTCGACGCGGTCCAGCGTGGCGCCGCCGAAGGCTTGGGTGGAGGCAGCCAAAATCGTCAGGCCCAGGGCCAATAGCGGTTGCAGTTTCACAGTCGATCCCTGATAAAAAAGTGGTTGTTATTAACCAGATGTTACGTATTAAATAGTTATAAGAACGACTCTGGTAGTGAGTTATTTTCATAAGCATATGAGTGAAAAGCATATGAGCGCAGGAAGCATAGTGATTCTGGACGGTGGCATGGGCCGCGAGCTGCAACGCCGAGGGGCGCCGTTCAGACAGCCCGAGTGGTCGGCGCTGGCCTTGAGCGAAGCGCCGCAAGCGGTTGAGGCGGTGCACGCGGCTTATATCGAAAGTGGTGCGAATGTCATTACCAGCAACAGTTATGCGGTGGTGCCGTTTCATATTGGCGAGGCGCGTTTTGCCGCAGAGGGGCAGGCCCTGGCAGCGCTGGCCGGTGAACTGGCACGGCGCGCGGTGGACGCGGCAGACAAACCGGTACGCGTGGCCGGCTCGTTGCCGCCGCTGTTTGGTTCCTACCGACCGGATCTGTTCGACGCTGCGCGGGTAACGGAATTGCTGACGCCATTGGTGAAAGGCCTCGCGCCCCACGTTGACCTGTGGCTGGCGGAAACCCAGAGCTCAATCGTCGAGGCGCGAGCGATTCACGCCGGGCTGCCAAAGGACGGCAAACCGTTCTGGCTGTCGTTTACCTTGAAGGATGAAGACACCGACGACGTGCCGCGTTTGCGTTCCGGAGAACCGGTGGCCGAAGCGGCGGCAGTGGCGGCTGAACTGGGCGTCGAGACATTGCTGTTCAATTGCAGCCAGCCGGAAGTGATCGGCGCGGCTATCGATGCGGCACGGGAAACGTTCGAGCGGTTGGGTGTGAAGATTCACATCGGCGCGTACGCCAATGCCTTCCCGCCGCAACCGAAAGAGGCCACGGCCAACGACGGGCTGGACCCATTGCGCGATGATCTGGACCCGCCGGGTTACCTGCACTGGGCAGCCGATTGGCAGCAGCGAGGAGCCAGCCATTTGGGCGGGTGCTGCGGGATCGGGCCGGAGCATATTGCGGTGCTGGCCCAGAAATTGGTGTGAAGCCATTCGCGAGCAAGCCCGCTCCCACAGGGTTTGGGGTTGACCACAAAATTGTGATCACCCGCTATCCAATGTGGGAGCGGGCTTGCTCGCGAAGGCGTCCGCTCAGGCACTACAGAATTACCCGCGGCACTCCGCCAACGTTTTCACCTGCCCCGAATCGGTCTGGTTTTCATCCGAAAGCCACCGCTCAAACCCAGCCCCAATCGCCGGCCATTCCGAATCCAGAATCGAATACCACGCGGTATCGCGATTTTGCCCCTTCACGACCATGTGCTGGCGGAACACCCCTTCAAAGCTGAAGCCCAAGCGCTCGGCCGCGTATTTGGAACGGGCGTTGCCGTTGTTGCACTTCCACTCCAGACGCCGGTAGCCCATGGCGAACGATTCCTTGGCCAGCAGGTAAACCGCCTCGGTACTTTTCGGCGAACGCTGCATCGGTGCGCCAAACGTGACATGGCCAATTTCAATACGACCCTGGGCCGGGACGATCGACATCAAGCTGAGGATGCCTTGCACGTCGCCGCTGGCACGGTCGATCACCGCGAAGAAGTACGGGTCGCTGTTGGCCGCGTGATTGTTCAGCCAATCGTTGAACACGCTGCGCTCCGGGAACGGGCCGTAAGGCAAGTAATCCCAGAGTTTCGGATCGGCACCCAGACCTTGCAGGGCTTTGAACAATCCGTCGGCGTGACGCGCCGGGTCGAGTTTTTCCAGGCGAATAAAACGCCCTTCAATTAGTTGAACAGTGGGAGCCGGAACGCCTTTCCAGTCCGCGAGTGAAGTCGACATGTTGTGCTCCTTGAACCTTAAAGGTTTTTGCGAAACTGGATGTAACCAGGGCGTTCGGCGATGCGCTCGTAGAGCTGGATCGCCGTGGCGTTGGTTTCGTGGGTCAACCAGTGAACCTTGCAGCAACCGTCTGCCTTGGCGGTGGCGTAGACGAATTCGATCAGCTTGCGACCGACGCCGGTGCCACGGGTCTCGGGTTCTACCAGCAAGTCTTGCAGGTAGCAGGAGTTTTCGATGCTCCAGTTCGAGCGATGGTAGATGAAATTCACCATGCCCACGGCTTTGCCATCGGCCCAGGCGAGGGCGGAGTGGGTCGGTTCGTTCGGGTCGAGCATGCGCTGCCAAGTGCTTTGGCTCACGGCGTCGGGCAATTCGGTGTTGTAGAAGCGCAGGTAGGCTTGCCACAGCGGCAACCAGGCAGCGTGGTCGTCGGCGCTGACCTGGCGGATCTCGATCTGACTCATGTTTATTCCTTAACGCATCAAGTGGGCGAGGGCCTGGTCCTGCGCATCGGGGCTGGCAGCCAGCCCTTCGCGCACACCGGCGATGTCTGCGGCGCTGCGGTTCTGACTCAGCTTGCGTTTGCCTTCCAGGCGCTCGATCGGCAGGACGAAACCGACGATGGCCCGAAGCATGCCGTCCATGTAGTCGGCGGGGGCGTCTTCAACTTTCCATGGCTGAGGACGGCTCACTTCGTGGCGATCGGTGAGGGCGCTGACCAGATGGCGCAGGCGATCGGCATCGGTGAAGACATCAGCCACGCCGTAAGCGTGCACGGCGACGTAGTTCCAGGTCGGCACGACTTTGCCGTGCTCGGCCTTGGCCGGATAAAAACCAGGGCTGACGTAGGCGTCGGCACCGGCAAAAATCACCAGCGCCTCGGCGCCGTTTTGCAATTCCTTCCATTGCGGATTGGCCTTGGCCAAATGTCCGTAAAGAGTGCCATTGGGGCCTTGCTCGGCGTCCAGCAGCAACGGGATGTGGCTGGCTTGCAGGCCTTGCTCGCCATGGGTGACCAGCATGGCGAGGCGGGTACCGAGTATTTGCTGATGCAGGTCCTGCAAATCGTCGATGGCAAAGCTGCTTGGCGTGTACATGGAAAATATCCCTTGGCGAATGTCTTCATCCTAGGCAGGCTATTGGTCTGTTGTAAGAGCCATTACAGACCAATTTCATAGGTCCATTGTTATGAAGGATGTGCCGCTTTCCTTGTCCTTCAACCCGGCCGGCATCGAGCTCGATCCGCGCCAGGGGTTGAGTCGTCAGCTCTATCAGGCGTTGCGGGTGCGCGTGCTCGACGGGCGACTGGCCAGCGGCACGCGATTGCCGGCCAGCCGCGACCTGGCGGCGGCGTTGTCGATTTCCCGGAACAGCGTCGTCCGCGCCTACGATCAGCTCTACGCCGAAGGCTTTATCGAGGGCCGGGTGGGCGACGGCACGTACGTCGCACAATTGCCGCAAACCCCATTGCCGGCAAAAAAACTATCCACAAAAGTATCCACAGGGTTGTCAACAGGGTTACCCACAGCCTTATCCACAAATTGGCTGGATTTACCTGTGATTCCATCCAGTAAAGTTATCCACAGCGGTGCACTGGAGCGGGTTGAAAAGAACCATTTGGCCCTGCCGCCAAGTGGCCCGCCGAAGGCTTTTCGGGTGGGCGTGCCGGCGTTCGATCTATTTCCGTTCGAGGTGTGGGCCAAGCTGAACGCGGCTTTCTGGCGCAAACCGGATTTGCAGCAGCTGTGTTACGGCGATCCGGCGGGCGATGAAAGATTGCGCGTGATGATTGCCGCGTACTTGCGCAGTTCCCGGGGCATGCAGTGCACGGCTGAGCAAATTGTGATCACCAGTGGCGCACAGCAGGGAATCAGCCTTTGTGCACAGCTGCTGGTGGAGCCGGGAGACGGCGTGGCGATCGAGAATCCGGGGTATCGCGCGGCGGGTCATGCGTTCGCCGTGGCCGGTGGCAAATTGCACGGCGTATCGGTGGACAGCGAGGGGATCAATTGCGCTGAACTGGAAGGGCTGGAGGATTGCCGACTGGCGTACGTCACTCCGTCTCATCAGTACCCGACCGGGGTGATCATGAGCCTGGCCCGGCGCCTGGAATTGCTGGCGTGGGCCGAGCGCACCCAAGGTTGGATCGTCGAAGACGATTACGACGGCGAGTACCGCTACAGCGGCGCGCCATTGGCACCGTTGGCGGCGCTGGATCGGCAGGGCCGCGTGTTGTATGTCGGGACATTCGGCAAAGTGGCGTTCCCGGCGTTGCGCCTGGGTTACCTGGTATTGCCGCCGGGTTTGGTGGATGCGTTCTCCCGTCGGCGTGCGGTGGATGTACGGCACTCGGAAGTCAGCACTCAGGCAGTGATGGCCGAGTTCATCGCGGCGGGACATTTCCAGCGGCATATTCGACGGATGCGGCGTGCCGCCCTGAGCCGTCGCAACACCCTGCTGGCCGGTTGGCCGAAAGATATCCCCGGCGTGGGCAACCTGCCCAGTGTGGCGGCGGGGCTGCATCTGGCGGTGTCGGTTGAAAGCGTGGCCCGCGAGTCTGAACTGGTGGCGCAAGCGGAAGCGGTGGGGGTCGAGATCAATGCATTGAGCAGTTATTGGTTGCCGGACTCGACCCGGCCTGCGGATGAGCGTGCGGGGTTGGTGTTGGGATTCGCCGCGGTGCCGGAGGCGGATATCGAGTCGGCGTTGGTGCGGTTGCGTTCTGCCTGGTGTCGCAACAATTAATGTGGGAGCGGGCTTGCTCGCGAAGGCGGAGTGTCAGTCAACGATAATGTCGCCTGTTACACCGCTTTCGCGAGCAAGCCCGCTCCCACAGGTTCTGTGTCTCCCACAGGTTCTGTCGGTTAGCTGATGGACCTGCCCATCAAGTCCCCGACTTGATCTTGGTCCACGCCCGGGTCCGCGCGCGCTCGGCATCGCGCGGCAGCGGTTGCAGGGTGTAGAGCGTGCTCATCGCCGACTCGGTCGGGTACAGGTTCGGGTTGTTGCGGATGGCGGGGTCGACCAATTCCGTGGCGTCCTTGTTCGGGTTCGGGTAGCCGACGAAGTCGCTGACCGGCGCAATCACCTGGGGTTGCAGCAGGTAGTTGATGAAGGTGTAGGCGTCTTCAGTGTTCTTCGCGCCTTTCGGAATCGCGAGCATGTCGAATTAGATCGGCGCGCCCTCTTTGGGCAAGCGCATGTCGACCACGACGCCGTTCTTGGCTTCCTTGGCGCGGTTGGCGGCCTGGGAGAAGCTGCCGGAATAACCGACCGCGACGCAGATGTCACCGTTGGCGATGTCGGCCATGTACTTGGACGAGTGGAAGTACGTGACGTACGGCCGGATCTTCATCAGCAGCGCTTCAGCCTTGTCGTAGTCCGCAGGCTTTTTGCTGTTCGGGTCCAGGCCGAGGTGTTGCAGGGCCAGCGGCAGGATCTCCGACGGCGAGTCGAGCAAAGCGACACCGCACTGCTTGAGCTTGCTGATGTTCTCTTCCTTGAAGATCAGGTCCCAACTGTCCACCGGCGCGTCGGCGCCCAGCGCAGCCTTGACCTTGTCCGGGTTGAAGCCGATCAGGATGGTGCCGTACATGTACGGCACGGCGAATTTATTGCCCGGGTCGTTGGCTTCGATCAGCTTCATCAGCTTGGGATCGAGGTGGTTCCAGTTCGGCAGCTTGCTGCGATCCAGGGGCTGGAACACGCCGGCTTCGATCTGCTTGGCGAGGAACACGTTGGACGGCACCACCACGTCATAGCCGGAGTTACCGGTGAGCAGCTTGGCCTCGAGGGCTTCGTTGGTGTCGAAGATGTCGTAGACCAGTTTGGTCTGGGTGTTCTGGGCCTTGAAGTCTTCGAGGGCTTTGGGGGTGATGTAGTCGAACCAGTTGTAGACGCGCAACGTTCGGTCTTCGGCGTGAACGGCACCGCTAAGTACCGTCGCGCATAGCGCTGGAGCGATAAAACGCTTGAGTCTGTTCATTGTTCTAATTCCTCATTGGGCGCTTTCAAAACCTTCGAGAACGTTCACGGCGTTGATGCCGATTTCTTCTACCGCGTAACCGCCTTCCATCACGAACAGCGTCGGCTTGCCGAGCATCGCGATGCGCTCGCCCATGGCCAGGTAATCCGGGCTGTCGAGCTTGAATTGGGAGATGGGGTCGTCCTTGAACGTGTCGACGCCCAGGGACACGACGACGATGTCGGCGCCGTACTTTTCGATCTCTTGGCAGGCCTGATCCAGCGCTGCGCTCCAGGTGTCCCAGCCCGAGCCGGCGGGCAAAGGGTAGTTGAAGTTGAAACCTTCACCGGCGCCTTCTCCCAGTTCGTCTTCGTAGCCGAGGAAGAACGGAAATTCCGCTTCCGGGTGGCCGTGGATCGAGGTGAACAACACGTCGCTGCGTTCGTAGAAAATCGATTGGGTGCCGTTGCCGTGGTGGTAATCGACGTCGAGGATCGCGACTTTTTTGTGGCCCTGATCGAGAAAGGCCTGGGCGGCGATGGCGGCGTTGTTGAGATAGCAATAACCGCCCATCAAATCGCTGGCGGCGTGATGTCCCGGCGGGCGGCACAACGCGAAGGCACTGCGGGCGCCGCGCTGGATGGCGGCTTGGGCCGTCAACGCGACTTGCGCCGCGCTGTACGCCGCTTGCCAGGTACCGGCGGTGATCGGCGCGCCGCCGTCGAAGCTGTAATAGCCGAGCTGGCCGTGCAGGCTGGTGGGTTTGATCCGGCGCAGAGTCCGCGCCGGCCAGGTGTAGGGCAGCAAGTCGCCGTCAGTATTGAATTCGGTCCAGCGCGCCCAGGCACCTTTGAAGAAGTCGAGATAGTCGTGGTCGTGAATACGCTGGATCGGCTCCAGGCCAAAATCCTGCGGTGCTTCCACCGGGCCGAGGTCGCGGTCTTTTACGCGCTGTAGAACGTGGTCGGCGCGGGAAGGCATTTCGAAGCAGGGCATCAATTGCCCGTCCATCAATTCACAACGGCCGTGGTGCAGGTGGTGATCGTCCGAGTAGATCGTCAGCATTTTCTTGTTCTCCGCAGGCTGATTCGGTTGAACACAGTCTTGCGGGGCGGGGCGTTTGGGAGAACGGCAGGAAAGGCCAAAAGGGGATCGATATGGCCAAAAGGTTTGACCGAAATTCGCCCCTTTTTGGCGCGAGAGTGCTCCGGTTCGGGGCTTCGGGATGATCGTTCCCACGCTCTGCGTGGGAATGCAGCCAGTGACGCTCCGCGTCACCGGGACGCGGAGCGTCCCAAGAGGCATTCCCACGCGGGAGCGTGGGAACGATCATTGATCAGTATTGGCTGTGCCGCCGTCTTCGCGAGCAGGCTCGCTCCCACAGGGTTATCCGTGAGGTCGGAACTGGCTGGGCGCCACGCCGCTCCAACGTACAAACGCATGCCGGAAACTCGCGGTCTCGCTGAACCCCAGCGCTTCGGCGATTTGATAGATCGGCAGTTGATCCTCGCAGAGCATCTGCTTGGCCTGCTCGAACCGCAGTTCATCCAGCAATTCCTGATAGCTGCAGCCCAGATCCTTGAGATGCCGACGCAAGGTCCGCGCCGAACACTTCATCTGCTCGGCCAGCCCCTCAAGCCCCGGCGCCGCATGCAGCTGCGCGCTGAGCAACTGGCGAATCCGCCCGAGCCACGCCTGGCGCCCGGTGAATTCGGTGTTCTGTTTGCGGCAGCGTTCAGCCATGGCTTGATGGGTGATGACATCGGCCAGCGGCAAGGGCTGGTCGAGCCATCGTCGGTCAAAGGCAAACGCGTTATCCCGCGTCTCGAAACTCAATGGGCAATCGAAGTGTTCGGCATAGGTCGCCTGATAGTCGGGCGCCAGGTGTTCGAAGCGTGCCGCCAGTAATGGCAACGGGTGGCCGAGCAAGTCGTCGCAGATGACTTTCAGTGAGACCAGGCAAAACTCGGCGTTGAACACTGCCAGCGCCGGGTTCTCCCGGTAATCGGCGGCGACGAACCAGATGCGTTCGCCATCGTCTTCCAGACTCAGTTCGAAAAGTGTTCCCAACAGCGCCGGATAACGGATCGCCAGGCGCAAAGCGTCACCGAAGGTGGCACTGGTGAGCAGCGCATAGCCGAGCATGCCGTAGGACGAAACATGCATCCGCCGGCCCAGTTCCAGGCCGATATCACGCTTGAGCGCGACCGCGTTGGCGCAGACCTGCATCTCTTGATTGGTGGTGATGCGCGTGTCCGCCCGGCTCAGATCCGCCGCGCTGATACCACTTCCCGCGAGCAACGCTTCGCTGGACAGGCCTTCGGCCTTGAAGGTGTTGAGCACCAGGGAGACGGCGTTGAGGGTGGTGAGGTGGGAGTGGAGCATGGGCGGTTCCAGCGTTGGGATGCCGGAAATGGAGCAAGTTGTATGCCCGCCGCCATGATCGTTCCCACGCTTTGCGTGGGAATGCCTCAAGGGACGCTCCGCGTCCAGTGACGCGGAGCGTCACGGGCTGCATTCCCACGCAGGAGCGTGGGAACGATCAGCGCCAGGGTTCTGGTGTCAGCTCAGTTCGCCGCAGAGGTCGAGTTCTACCAGGCGACGCACTTCTGCGTTATCCAGGCCTGCGCCCAACAACGCATGCAACTTGCCGAACGCCGCCTCACGGGTCATGCCGCCACCCGACAGCACGCCAACGCCGCGCAAGCGACTGCCCGCCTCGTACACATCCAGCTCGACGCCACCTTCATGGCATTGAGTGACGGCGACAACCACAACACCCTTGTCCCGCGCCCGCTCAAGGCTGGCGAGAAACTCTGGGTTATCGCTCGGCCCGGTGCCGCTGCCGTAGCATTCCAGCACCAGACCCTGAATGCCGCTATCGAGCAGGCCATTCAGAACATTGGCGCCAATGCCCGGGAACAGCGGCAGTACCGCGACGTTCGCCAACTGCTTGGGCTGGTTGTAGGTCAACGGCGCTGGCAGCGAAGTTGCTTTCACACCGCCGCCCTGACGCTCAAGTCGCTTGAATGGATGACGACCGAAACTGCGCACTTTCGCGCAACGGGTCGGGTCCAGCAGTTCGCCGTGGAAATACAGATGCACGCCCGGCGCCAGGCCATGGCCGAGGGCGACCAGCGCGCCGCTGAGGTTTTCCCAGGCGTCGCTGTCGGTCACGCCGGCCGGCAACATCGAGCCGGTGAAGCAGACGCGAGCATGCAGGCCGAGCAATTGGAAGCTCATGGCCGCGGCGCTGTAGGCCAGGGTGTCGGTGCCGTGCAGGATCAGCACACTGTCGCAGCTCTGGACATCCACGGCATCGACCACCGCTTCACGCAGTTGCTGCCAGTAGGCCGGGGTCATGTTGGCGCTGTCGATCAGCGGGCTCATCTCGCGAAAACGCCACTGTGGCACCACGAGTTCAGGCTGGCTGTGCAGGTAGTCGCGCATTCGCGCTTCGAAACCGGATGCCGGGGCCAGGCCATGGGCGCTGGCTTGCATGCCGATGGTGCCGCCGGTGTAGAGCACCATGACGTGCTGGGCGGCGGGGTAGGTCGAGGAATTCATGGAGGTTCTCCGGAGAACGACGAGTTCCTGTGGGAGCGGGCTTGCTCGCGAAAGCGGTGTATCAGTCAACGATAATGTTGAATGTTACGCCCTCTTCGCGAGCAAGCCCGCTCCCACACGGTACTTCGAACTTTAACCGATCAGCGTTGCGCTGCGGGTACGCCTTGCGGCTCAGCTTCGGCCTTGGTGGCAGCCGCTGGAGGGTTGGCTGGCCAGGCTTTCAGGTCCAGGTCCAGATCCGGGAACTTGCCCGAGTCGAACACCGGGGTCTTGATGCCGGCAGCGCGCTGGTCGTCGTAGTCACGCAGGATGCGCATGCCGACCTTGAACAGCAGGAACAGCGCGATCAGGTTAACGAACGCCAGCATGGTCATGGTGATGTCGGCGAAGGCGAACACCGTGCCGAGGTTTTCGATGGCACCCCAGAAAATCAGCACCAGTACCAGGGCGCGGTAACCGATCAGCGCTGCGCGGTTTTCACCGATCATGAAGCGCAGGTTGCTCTCGCCCAGGTAGTAGTTGTAGAGGATCGAGGTGAACACGAACAACGACAAGGCCACGGAGATGAAACTGCGACCCCAGTCACCGACCACGGCGGCCAGGGAGTTTTGGGTCAGGGCAATGCCGTCGCCTTCGAAGCCCGGGGTGTAGAAACCCGAGAGCAGGATCAGCAACGCGGTGCAGGTGCAGATCACGAAGGTGTCGAGGAACACGCTGAACGCCTGAACCACGCCTTGTGCCACCGGGTGCTCGACCGACGCGACCGCAGCCACGTTTGGCGCACTGCCCAGGCCGGCTTCGTTGGCGAATACGCCACGCTTCACGCCCATGACGATGGCGCTGCCGATCAGGCCGCCGAAGGCCTGGTCGAGACCGAAAGCACTTTTGACGATGGTCATCAACATCGCGGGAACGTGGTCGAATTGCAGCACGATCACGTAGATGGTCACGCCGATGTACACCAGGGTTTTCACCGGCACCAGCAGGTCAGCGACCTTGGCGATGCGCTTGATCCCACCGATGAACACCAGGCCCAGCAACACGGCCAGGGCTGCGCCAGTGTAGGTTGGGTCAAGGTCGAAGGCGTTCTTCAGCGAGTGGGTCACGGCATGGGATTGCAGGCCGTTGAAGGCGAAGCCGAAGGTGATCAGCAGCAGGAACGCCATGATCATCCCCAACCAGCGTTTCTGCAGGCCGTGCTGGATGTAATAGGACGGGCCGCCACGGTAGGTGCCGTCGGAATCGCAGCGCTTGTAGAGCTGACCGAGGGAACATTCGAAGAAGCTGCTGGACATGCCGACCAGCGCGGTCACCCACATCCAGAACACCGCACCTGGCCCACCGAGGGTCACGGCGATACCGACACCCGCGATGTTGCCTGCACCGACGCGGCCGGCGAGGCTGAGCATCAGGGCCTGGAACGAGCTGAGTTGACCGGCGCTGCTTTTGAGGCTGTCGCGGAACACCGCGAACATATGGAAGAAGTGGCGCAATTGAACGAAACGCGAGCGGATCGTGAAGTAGCTACCGAGCCCGACAATGAGCACGATCAGTACTTTCCCTGAGAGGAAGTCGTTAATGACTTCGAGCATGGATTATTCCTCGCTGTTTTTTGTTTAAGCAAATGCTGGAAGGGTAGAAACATCGCGTTACACCGGCTTGCGCGTGGCATGACAGGTGAGGCGAAGTTCGTCCCGGTCCATATCGCGGGTTGTTATTAGGTCGGGTTTCGCATGTGTTTGGGCCTCGTTACCGACGACCGCTCACGCGAAGAGGGGCGGCACTATACCTATGAGTGCGTTGCCCGTCTGCACGATTGTGGTGCAAGCGACGTTACGAAGCTTTGAAACACCCGACGTTACCGGCGTCGGGCTTATGTGAAAGCTGTTTCATGTGGGAGCGGGCTTGCTCGCGAAAGCGGCGTGTCAGTCACCTCAAATTTGGATGTGCCGTCGCCTTCGCGAGCAAGCCCGCTCCCACATTTTTCAGCTTCCAGACATTCTGTTTGGCTGCCAAAGAGTTAAAAAAAAGGGCTTGGAGAAAGAATCCCCAAGCCCTCAAAAGGTGAGAGGTGTCTAGTCCCTCGACCTGGTGAGCGTGTGCGGCGTTTGATCAAGCCTTAAGCGGGACCAGACGCGGAGCAATCATGTTTTCCGGGCGCAGGATGTCGGCGAGCATTTCGTCGTCGAGCAAGCCTTCTTCGCGCACCAGTTCCAGCACGCCGCGGCCGCTTTCGAGGGCGATACGGGCGATGCGGGTGGCGTTTTCATAGCCGATGTACGGGTTCAGCGCGGTGACCAGACCGATCGAGTGCTCGACCAGTTCGCGGCAGCGCTCTTCGTTGGCAGTGATGCCGACGATGCAGTGTTCGCGCAGCATGTCCATGGCGCGTTGCAGCAGGCGGATCGAGTCGAAGATCTTGAACGCGATCAGCGGCTCCATCACGTTCAGTTGCAACTGGCCGCCTTCGGCTGCGATGGTCAGGGCCAAGTCGTTGCCGATGATCTGGAACGCTACCTGGTTTACCGCTTCCGGGATTACCGGGTTGACCTTGCCGGGCATGATCGAGCTGCCTGGCTGACGGGCCGGCAGGTTGATTTCGTTGATGCCGGTGCGTGGGCCGCTGGACAGCAGGCGCAGGTCGTTGCAGATCTTCGACAGCTTGACCGCGGTGCGTTTGAGCATGCCGGAGAACAGCACGAAGGCGCCCATGTCGGAAGTGGCTTCGATCAGGTCGGCGGCTGGCACCAGCGGTTGACCGCTGATCAGGGCCAGGCGCTGAACAGCCAGGTGCTGGTAACGCGGGTCGGCGTTGATGCCGGTGCCGATCGCGGTGCCGCCCAGGTTCACTTCAGTCAGCAGTTCCGGGGCCAGCGTCTTCAGACGGGCCAGGTCTTCGCCCAGTGTGGTGGCGAAGGCACGGAATTCCTGGCCGAGGGTCATCGGCACGGCGTCTTGCAGTTGGGTGCGGCCCATTTTCAGGACGTGAGCGAATTCCTGACCTTTGGCAGCGAACGCCTGGATCAGGCTGTCGAGGCTGGCCAGCAGCGCGTCGTGACCCAGCAGCAGACCCAGACGGATCGCGGTCGGATAGGCGTCGTTGGTCGACTGCGCCATGTTCACGTCGTTGTTCGGGTGCAGGTATTGGTATTCGCCTTTCTGGTGACCCATGGCCTCCAGCGCGATGTTGGCGATGACTTCGTTGGCATTCATGTTGGTCGAAGTGCCAGCGCCGCCTTGAATCATGTCCACCACGAACTCTTCGTGGAAATCGCCGCGGATCAGTCGTGCACAGGCTTCGCTGATGGCAGCGTGCTTGGCTTCGCTCAGGTGACCCAGCTCGCGGTTGGCGTCAGCAGCGGCTTGTTTAACCATTGCCAGGCCGACAACCAGCTTCGGGTAATGCGAAATCGGAACGCCGGAGAGACGGAAGTTGTTCACCGCTCGCAGGGTCTGGATGCCGTAATACGCTTGAGCGGGTACTTCGAGTACGCCAAGCAGGTCTTTTTCTGTGCGGAAAGATGCAGCGGAGGACATGATAGAAATCATCTCGATATGGACCCGGTCTGTGCCGGAACGCTGCAAATGCTAGGCTTGTGAAGAATTTTGGGCCAATGCTGTTAAGCGCTGGCCTATGCACATTCGGCATAATGCCCATGTGACGCCGCGTGTGCGGCGAGCGTGTGACCTAAATTGGTGCGTGTCCGGGAGGACGTGATGAATCTGGAAAGCAAATGGCTGGAGGACTTTAGTGCCCTGGCCGCCACCCGCAGCTTCTCCCAGGCTGCGGAACGCCGCTTCGTGACCCAGCCTGCGTTTAGCCGGCGGATCCGCAGTCTTGAAGCCGCGCTGGGGCTGCAATTGGTCAACCGCTCGCGCACGCCGGTCGAGCTGACAGCGGCGGGGCAGTTGTTCCTGGTGACCGCGCGGACGGTAGTCGAACAGCTGGGCGAAGTGCTGCGCCACCTCCATCACTTGGAAGGCGGGCAGGGCGAAGTGATGCAGGTTGCGGCGGCTCACTCCCTGGCGCTGGGCTTCTTCCCGCGCTGGATCGCGCAATTGCGCAACGAAGGCCTGAACATCGCCACGCGACTGGTGGCCACCAACGTCGGCGACGCCGTGCACGCGCTGCGTGAGGGCGGCTGCGACTTGATGCTGGCGTTTTATGACCCGGACGCGGCGATGCAGATGGACCCGGAAATCTTTCCGTCGCTGCATCTGGGCCAGACTGAAATGTTGCCGGTGTGTGCGGCGGACGCCGAGGGCAAGCCGCTGTTCGATCTGGAAGGCGAGGGCAGTGTGCCGTTGCTTGCTTACAGCGCCGGGGCGTTTCTCGGGCGTTCGGTCAACCTGCTGCTGCGCCAGCGTGCGCTGCGCTTTACCACCATTTATGAAACCGCCATGGCCGACAGCCTGAAAAGCATGGCGCTGGAAGGGCTGGGCATCGCCTGGGTGCCGCAACTGAGCGTGCGCGCCGAACTGGCTCGCGGTGAACTGGTGGTGTGCGGCGGCCCGCAGTGGCATGTGCCGCTGGAAATCCGTTTGTATCGTTGCGCGCTGGTGCGCAAGGCGAATGTGCGGTTGTTGTGGCGCAAGCTTGAGGGTGGTGCTGCGCAGGGTTCCTGAGCACACCAACTCACCCTGTGGGAGCGAGCCTGCTCGCGAAAGCGGTGTGTCAGGCAACATCACTGTCGACTGATGCATCGCATTCGCGAGCAGGCTCGCTCCCACAGGGGATCAGTGTTGTATCTGACTGACTCTCAGGTCAATAAAACCGGCCCTTTGCACCGTATGACAGATGGTCGTTTCGGGGGCTGTTTATCTGCTTCATTGAGGTATACTGCGCGGCCTTCGGCCGGTTCGTCCGGCCATTTTTCGTACAATCAAGCCACGCATATTGCGTGGCTTGTTGTTTTTTGACGCGCCTGCGGGCGCCCAGAGAGAAGAGGCACGACGATGAGTGCACTGGTTGGCGTGATCATGGGCTCCAAGTCCGATTGGTCCACCCTTAGCCACACCGCCGATATGCTGGAAAAGCTCGGCATCCCTTACGAGGTGAAAGTGGTCTCTGCCCACCGCACCCCGGACCTGCTGTTCCAGTACGCCGAAGAGGCTGAGGCGCGTGGCATCGAGGTGATCATTGCCGGTGCCGGTGGCGCGGCCCACCTGCCTGGCATGTGTGCGGCCAAGACCCACCTGCCGGTGCTGGGCGTTCCAGTGCAGTCGTCGATGCTCTCGGGCGTCGATTCGCTGCTCTCGATCGTGCAGATGCCTGCGGGCATCCCGGTTGCCACCCTGGCCATCGGCAAGGCGGGCGCGATCAACGCGGCGTTGCTGTCGGCGAGTATCCTGGGCGCCAAGCACCCGCAGTTCCATGCGGTGCTGAAAACTTTCCGTGCTGAGCAGACAGACAGCGTCCTGGACAATCCAGACCCACGCATCGCCTGAGGTTGTTGACGATGAAAATCGGTGTAATCGGTGGCGGCCAGTTGGGTCGCATGTTGGCGCTGGCGGGTACTCCGCTGGGCATGAACTTCGCTTTCCTGGACCCGGCGCCGGACGCCTGTGCCGCCGCGTTGGGCGAGCATTTGCGGGCCGATTACGGCGATCAGGATCACCTGCGCCAACTGGCCGATGAAGTTGATCTGGTGACCTTTGAGTTCGAAAGCGTCCCGGCCGAAACCGTGGCCTTCCTGTCGCAGTTCGTCCCGGTCTACCCGAGCGCCGAAGCCCTGCGTATCGCTCGTGATCGCTGGTTCGAGAAGAGCATGTTCAAGGACCTGGGGATTCCCACCCCGGCGTTCGCCGACATCCAGTCGCAAGCCGATCTGGACGCCGCCGTGGCATCGATCGGTCTGCCGGCCGTGCTGAAAACCCGCACCCTGGGTTACGACGGCAAGGGCCAGAAAGTCCTGCGCAAACCGGAAGACGTGGTCGGCACCTTCGCCGAACTGGGCAGCGTGGCCTGCCTGCTGGAAGGTTTCGTGCCGTTCACCGGTGAAGTCTCGTTGATCGCCGTGCGTGCTCGCGATGGCGAAACCCGTTTCTATCCACTGGTTCACAACACCCACGACAGCGGCATCCTCAAGCTGTCCGTGGCCAGCACCGATCACCCGCTGCAAGCCTTGGCTGAAGACTACTCCAGCCGGGTGCTCAAGCAGCTGGAATACGTCGGCGTGATGGCGTTCGAGTTCTTTGAAGTCGACGGCGGCCTCAAGGCCAACGAAATCGCCCCGCGTGTGCACAACTCCGGGCACTGGACCACTGAAGGCGCCGAGTGCAGCCAGTTCGAAAACCACCTGCGGGCCGTTGCCGGTCTGCCATTAGGTTCGACGGCCAAGATCGGCGAGAGCGCGATGCTCAACTTCATCGGCGTTGTTCCGCCGGTAGAGAAAGTCATCGCCATCGACGATTGCCATTTGCACCACTACGGCAAGGCGTTCAAGGCTGGGCGCAAGGTCGGTCACGCCAATTTGCGCTGTGCAGATCGCGAGACGCTGGCGGCGCAGATCCTCAAGGTCGAAGCCCTCATTGCCGAATAGTTTCATGTGGCAGCGGCGGAACCTTCAGTGTCCGCCGTTCTCTGATGGCAGGATGCCAAAGTCTGACTAGGCTTTCGCATAACCAACCAATCAGAGGGAAATGCCATGGGAATTATCGGAACCATCTTTATCGGCTTGATCGTCGGCCTGCTGGCACGGTTCCTGAAACCGGGCGATGACAGCATGGGTTGGATCATGACCATCCTGCTCGGTATCGGCGGTTCGCTGGCGGCCACTTATGGCGGCCAGGCGCTGGGCATTTACCAGGCTGGCCAAGGCGCGGGCTTCATCGGTGCGCTGGTGGGCGCCGTCGTATTGCTGGTGATCTACGGCCTGATCAAAAGAAACTGATTCAAGCGACAAAGTCCTCTCTGCGGCGCACGCGGGGAGGGCTAGAATGCTCGCCACTCCATTGACTCCTCCTTTTGCCGAGCATCTCCATGCGCCGTCTTCTGTTGACCCTCTTATTCCTGGGCTCGGGCCTTGCCCATGCCGGCGAACTGCCGGAAACCGATTGGCTGGAACTGATGCCCAAGTCGGACCAGAAAGCCCTCGAAGCCATGCCCGAAATCGACCACAACACCCCCGAAGGCGATGGCACCTTTACGTCAAAGGGTGGCATGAAGCAGGGCAAGGGCTTGCCGGCGGTGATGTACTCGACCAAAACCGTGCCGTCGATGAACGACAAGAACATCCGCATCGGTGGTTATCCGGTGCCGCTGGAGTCCGACGCCAAGGGCCGCAGCACGCTGTTCTTCCTGGTGCCGTACCCGGGCGCCTGCATCCACGTGCCGCCACCGCCGCCCAACCAGTTGGTGCTGGTGCGTTATCCGAAGGGTTTGAAGCTGGACGATATCTACACGCCGCTGTGGGTGACCGGCACGCTGAAGATCGAGAAGGTCAACAACGACCTGGCCGACGCGGCGTACGCGCTGGATGCGGCGAAGGTAAGAGTGGTTAAAGAGTCGGATTTGTAAGCGCCAGTGAGATTGGCACCCATCTAATGTGGGAGCGGGCTTGCTCGCGAAAGCGGAGTGTCAGGCGACATTGATATCGACTGATAGACCGCATTCGCGAGCAAGCCCGCTCCCACAATTGTTTTGTGGTGTCAGAGCGGTTTGCTACCGATGCTCACGCCAAGGGTATGACTGGCACCCGCCGCCAGGTTCACCACATCATCCATCACGTTCGCCGTCTCGATGCACAGCATGCGCTGCCAGCCATCGTCGGCCATGTCGCTGAATGCGGCTGCGCGCTCGATCCACGGGTTCCAGATCACCGCCGTGCGTGAACCGCTGCTGGTCAGCTCGATGCGCCGTTCCCAGGCCGGGTCGACGATGCTCAGCTTCGCCGGGGTATTGAGGTAGATGCGGTCTGTCTCGCCGGTAAAAGCCAGATCACCGGCCTGCGTGGCCGTGGCCCAGTCCTTGGTCGTATCGATGTAACTCAAGCCATCCAGCCCTTCGACCTGCACATTGCGCACATCGCTGACGGCGAAGTAGCTGTGCAACGCCTGGCTGATCGTCACGGTTTCCGCACCGCGGTTATGACTGGTCAGGCTGATGTGCAGCTGTTCATCCAGACGAATGCTCAGCTTCAAGTCCACTTGATGCGGCCAGCCCGGAAAACCACCTTCGGGGTAGGGCAGGATGAATTCCACTTTCAGGCTTTCGCCCTCGGCTTCTATGCCACCCAATTCCCAATCCGTCGCCCGGACAAAACCGTGGGCGGCGGCCGGTTCGCTGCTGACGCGCATGGCCTGCACGCTCTGCGGGTTGCGCGAGAAGTTGCCGAACCACGGCCAGCACACCGGCACGCCGGCGCGGATGCTCTTGCCGGTCTTGAACACGGCCTCGTCGTTGAGCCAGATCAGCGGCGGTTGCCCGGCCAATTGATAACTGAGGATGTGCGCGCCTTGCTGAGCCACCAGCAATTCGGCCTGACCGTGGCGGATGCGCCAGCAGTTCAGTTCATCCAGTTTGACGGCTTCAACGTTGGGCGTGCTCATGGGGACAACTCTCAATCGGGATCAATGACGGCAATGGACCGCAAAATGCGCGCTGTGTTTAACGCGCTCTCGGCGGGCACGAACGGGTGCGACCGCTGCCGTCGATGGCGACGAACACGAACACTGCTTCAGTCACTTTACGCCACTCACTGGACAGTGGATCGTCGCTCCAGACCTCGACCATCATCTGGATCGAGCTGCGACCGATTTCCAGCGCCTGGGTATAGAAGGAGAGCTGAGCGCCCACCGCCACCGGAACCAGGAACGCCATGCGGTCGATCGCAACAGTCGCGACGCGGCCGCCGGCGACTTTGCTGGCCATTGCGGTGCCGGCCAAATCCATCTGCGCCACGAGCCAGCCGCCGAAAATATCGCCAAAGCCGTTGGTTTCGCGTGGAAGTGCGGTGATTTGCAGGGCCAGGTCGCCTTGCGGGATTGGATCTTCTTGTTCGAGCTCTATCATGCCGGGGGTGCCTCTGACCCGTGACTCTTCATAGGTGTAGCGGGTGAATAGCCGTCTTGGAAAAACGATTCAGCCCCGAACATACTACGTTCGTCACGTTTTTCGTAAGGCGCCTAAAGGGAAACTCTGCGAAATCGCCTGTGAAACCTGGCAGGCGTTTTCGCACAGCAACCCTTTCAAACTGTTGCAAGATCGCGAGTATATCGGTCGGTAGACTCTGAGACGACCGTCCGGTTCTCATTTTGACCGTCAAATACGCACCTCTATGTGCTTTTTCGAACAATTTGCTATCGTGCCGGACCTGCCCAAGCCTCCGCCAGCGTTGTTGGGGTTGCAGATCCGACTATAAGAGAAGCCCTTGCCATGACCACAGCGCCCTCGAGCACTGCGCAGCCGACGCAATCCGCACGTCCGTTGACCCGCAACGATTACAAGACCTTGTCGCTGTCCGCCCTGGGTGGCGCGCTGGAGTTCTACGACTTCATCATCTTCGTGTTCTTTGCCACCGTGGTCGGCAAGCTGTTCTTCCCGGCCGACATGCCCGAGTGGCTGCGCCTGATGCAGACCTTCGGCATCTTCGCCGCCGGTTACCTGGCGCGTCCGCTGGGCGGCATCGTCATGGCGCACTTCGGTGACCTGCTGGGGCGCAAGAAGATGTTCACCCTGAGCATTTTCATGATGGCTGTGCCGACCCTGATCATGGGCCTGCTGCCAACCTATGCGCAGATCGGCATGTGGGCGCCGATCCTGTTGCTGCTGATGCGCGTGATCCAGGGCGCGGCTATTGGCGGTGAAGTGCCGGGCGCCTGGGTCTTCGTTTCCGAACACGTGCCCCAGCGGCACATCGGCTACGCCTGCGGCACCCTGACCAGCGGTCTGACGGCGGGCATTCTCCTGGGTTCGCTGGTGGCCACGGCGATCAACAGCATTTACACCCCGGTGGAAGTGTCGGATTACGCCTGGCGGATCCCGTTCCTGCTCGGCGGTGTGTTCGGCTTGTTCTCGGTCTACCTGCGCCGCTGGCTCCACGAAACCCCGGTGTTCGCCGAACTGCAACTGCGCAAGGCCCTGGCCGAAGAAGTGCCGTTGCGCGCGGTGCTGCGCGACCATCGCGGGGCGATCCTGATTTCCATGCTGCTGACCTGGCTGCTGTCCGCCGGCATCATCGTGGTCATCCTGATGACCCCGACCGTGCTGCAGACCGTCTACCACTTCACCCCGACCACCGCGTTGCAGGCCAACAGCCTGGCCATCGTGTTCCTGAGCCTGGGTTGCGTCGCGTCCGGCGCATTGGCCGACCGTTTCGGCGCCGGCCGAGTGTTCGTGTTTGGCAGCGCATTGCTGTTGCTGAGTTCGTGGACCTTCTACCACAGCTTGTTTGATCACCCCGATTGGCTGTTCCCGATGTACGCCGTGACTGGCTTGCTGGTCGGCACCATCGGCGCCGTGCCTTACGTGATGGTCAAGGCCTTCCCGGCGGTGGTGCGCTTCAGCGGCCTGTCGTTCTCCTACAACCTGGCCTACGCGATCTTCGGCGGCTTGACCCCGATGATCGTGACGTTGCTGCTCAAGGAAAGCCCGATGGGGCCTGCCTATTACGTGGCGATCATTTGCGGGGTCGGGATTCTGGTAGGGGCTTATCTTTGGAAGAAGGGGCGCTAAGGCGACTCTTTGCGCTGTTAGTACTGACGCCTTCGCGAGCAAGCCCGCTCCCACACTGACTCAATTGGACACATATTCTGTGTCCAGGCGCAGATCCAGAGTGGGAGCGGGCTTGCTCGCGAAGAACGATAACGCGGTAGACCTGCAAAAAACCGAATGCTGGCCTTTCATCCAATTGTCATATTTCAGCCATAGAGTGTTCATACGGCCCGCCGATACTTGGCCCCGACTTAACACACCCTATCTGCTAGGAGTAAGGCATGAAACTGAAGCGTTTGATGGCGGCAATGACTTTTGTCGCTGCTGGCGTTGCGACTGCCCACGCGGTAGCCGCTGGCGTTGACCCGTCAATTCCGGCTTACACCAAAGTCACTGGTGTCTCGGGCAACCTGTCCAGCGTTGGTTCCGACACTCTGGCCAACCTCATGACCCTGTGGGCTGAGAACTACAAAAAAGAATACCCGAACGTAAACATCCAGATTCAGGCCGCTGGCTCCGCCACTGCGCCACCTGCGTTGACTGAAGGCACCTCTAACCTGGGCCCGATGAGCCGCAAAATGAAGGACACCGAACTGGCTGCCTTCGAGCAGAAGTACGGCTACAAGCCAACCGCTATCCCGGTTGCCGTGGATGCCCTGGCGGTGTTCGTGCACAAGGACAACCCGATCCAGCACCTGACCATGGAACAAGTCGACGCGATCTTCTCCTCGACTCGTCTGTGCGGCGCTAAAACCGACGTCAAAACCTGGGGCGACCTGGGCGTGACCGGCGACCTGGCCAACAAGCCGGTTCAGCTGTTCGGTCGTAACTCGGTATCCGGCACTTATGGCTACTTCAAAGAAGAAGCCCTGTGCAAAGGCGACTACAAGCCAAACGTCAACGAACAACCAGGTTCGGCTTCGGTCGTGCAGTCGATCAGCTCCTCGCTGAACGGCGTTGGTTACTCGGGCATCGGCTACAAGACCGCTAGCGTGAAAACCGTTGCTCTGTCGAAGAAAGGCAGCACTGACTACATCGAAGACAGCGAAGAAAACGCACTGAACGGCAAATACCCGCTGTCGCGTTTCCTCTACGTATACGTCAACAAAGCCCCGAACAAGCCTCTGGCCCCGCTGGAAGCCGAGTTCGTGAAACTGGTTCTGTCCAAACAGGGCCAGGAAGTTGTAGTGAAAGACGGCTACATCCCACTGCCGGCCAAGGTTGCTGCAAAAGCACTGGCTGACCTGGGTCTGCAAGAAGGCGGCGCTGAAGTCGCAAAAAAGTAAAACCCTGAGCCCGGGGTAACCCTCGGGTTCAATGTGGGAGCGGGCTTGCTCGCGAAAGCGGTGGATCGGTCAACACAGGTGTTGAAAGTGACGGCCCCTTCGCGAGCAAGCCCGCTCCCACATACCCCAAAATTTCCGGTCCTCTGCCAGTACCCTCTGGCGGCGGATTTGTTGCGTCACTGCATTGTCATCTTTCTGTCATACAGGATAGCTAGGGTGTGCGCATGAATGATCTGGCCAATTCCACCATGACTACCAATCCCCCCAAGCGAATTGACTTCAATACGCCTGAGTTGCAACGCAAGCGCCGTATTCGTGCGCTCAAAGATCGCCTGACCCGCTGGTACGTCCTCGTCGGCGGCCTCGCCGTCCTCGGCGCGATCACGCTGATCTTCTTCTTCCTGGCCTACGTCGTCGCGCCGCTGTTCCAGGGTGCCAGCCTGACCGCCAAGGACGCCATCACGCCGGCCTGGATTCAGGACGCCGGCAAACCGTTGATGATCTCCCTTGAAGAACAGAACCAGGTCGCCATGCGGGTTTCCGACAAGGGCCAGGCGCTGTTCTTCGACATCGACAGCGGCGCCGAACTCAAGCGCGTCGATCTGCCGATCCCGGCCGGCACCACCGTAACGTCCATCGGGGAAGACCAGCCAGGTCATCCGCTGGTCGCGGTAGGTCTGTCCAACGGCCAGGCGCTGGTGTTCCGTCACACCTATAAAGTCAGCTACCCGGAAGGCAAGAAGACCATCTCGCCGGCCGTTGAATATCCGTACGGCGATAAGCCAGTGGCGCTGAACGAAGCGGGCGGTGCGCTGGAGCACGTCAGCCTCAACGCCACCGACACCACGCTGATGCTGGTCGGCTCCACCGGTTCGCAACTCAATGTGCTGTCGCTGAGCAGCGAAGAAAACATGATGACGGGCGAAGTCACCACCGAGCAGAAGCGCATCGATCTGCCGCAAATGACCGAGCCGGTGAAGAACATCTTCGTCGACCCGCGCCAGCAGTGGTTGTATGTGATTAACGGGCGTGCCCAGGCCGACGTGTTCAGCCTGCGCGACAAGAGCCTCAACGGTCGCTACAAACTGTTGGAAAACGGCGATGCCGAGATTACTGCCAGCACCCAACTGGTGGGCGGTATCTCGCTGATCATGGGTGATTCCAAGGGTGGTCTGGCCCAGTGGTTCATGGCCCGCGACCCGGATGGCGAACTGCGCTTGAAGCAGATCCGCACCTTCCAGATGGGCACTACGCCAATCGTTGAAATCACCGCTGAAGAACGTCGCAAAGGCTTCATCGCCCTCGACGCCTCCGGCAAGCTCGGTGTGTTCCACAGCACCGCGCATCGCACCTTGCTGGTGGATCAGGTGGTCGAAGGCCAGGGGATTTTCGGTCTGTCGCCACGGGCCAACCGCGTGATCGTGGAAGCGGGCGGCAAGATCCAGCCGCTGCTGCTCGACAACCCGCACCCGGAAGTGTCGTGGAGCGCGTTGTGGAGCAAGGTCTGGTACGAGAACTACGACGAGCCTAAATACGTCTGGCAATCGACCGCCGCCAACACCGACTTCGAACCCAAGCTGAGCCTGTCTCCGCTGACCTTCGGTACGCTGAAAGCCGCGTTCTACGCCATGCTGCTGGCCGCGCCACTGGCCGTCGCTGCGGCGATCTACACCGCGTACTTCATGGCTCCGGGCATGCGCCGCAAGGTCAAACCGGTGATCGAGCTGATGGAAGCGATGCCGACGGTGATCCTCGGTTTCTTCGCCGGCCTGTTCCTCGCCCCTTATGTGGAAGGGCATTTGCCAGGCATTTTCAGCCTGTTGATGCTGCTGCCGATTGGCGTGCTGGTGGCCGGTTTCATCTTCAGCCGCCTGCCTGAGTCCATCCGCCTGAAAGTGCCGGACGGCTGGGAAGCCGCGATTCTGATCCCGGTGATCCTGTTTGTGGGCTGGTTGTCGCTGTACATGAGCCCGTACATGGAAACCTGGTTCTTCGGCGGCGACATGCGCATGTGGATTTCCCACGACCTGGGCATCACCTACGACCAGCGCAACGCCTTGGTGGTCGGTCTGGCCATGGGCTTCGCGGTGATCCCGAACATCTACTCCATCGCCGAAGACGCCGTGTTCAGCGTGCCTCGCGGCCTGACCCTCGGTTCCCTGGCCCTTGGTGCCACGCCGTGGCAGACCATGACCCGCGTGGTGATCCTCACCGCCAGCCCGGGCATCTTCTCGGCGCTGATGATCGGCATGGGCCGCGCGGTCGGTGAAACGATGATCGTGCTGATGGCCACCGGTAACACCCCGGTCATGGAAATGAACCTGTTCGAAGGCCTGCGCACCCTGGCCGCCAACGTCGCGGTGGAAATGCCGGAGTCGGAAGTTGGCGGCAGCCACTACCGCGTGCTGTTCCTCTCGGCGCTGGTGCTGCTGTTGTTCACCTTCGTCATGAACACCCTCGCGGAACTGATTCGTCAGCGTCTGCGCAAGAAATACTCGTCGCTTTAAGAAAGGTAGAAGTCTGTGAAACAGAACTCCCTGAAAGGATGGTTCAAGAGCGGCGCCCCCGGCGTCTGGATCAGCGGTGGCGCGGTGTCCATCGCGGTCATCATGACCATTGGCTTGCTGGCAGTGATTGCCGTGCGCGGTCTGGGCCACTTCTGGCCGGCGGACCTGGTGCACGCCAGTTACGACGTGCCGGGCCAGGCCAATCATTTGGTCATCGGCGAAGTGGTGCAGAAAGAAGAAGTGCCCCGCGAGCGCCTGAAAAGCGCTGGCCTGCCGGTGCCCGATCAGGGCCCGGAGTTCATGACCCGCGAGCTGATCAAGGTCGGCAACCGTGACTTGAACGGCAACGACTTCACCTGGATCGTCGGCGAGTGGCTGACCAACCAGAAGACGCCGCCAGAGCTGATGACCATCGAGCGTCGTGAGTGGGGCAACTTCTACGGTTACCTGGTCAACGTCAAACAGGACGGCAAGGTGATCGCCGAAGGCGAAGCGGCATGGCCGGAATTGCAGGCCCGTGTCGATCGCGTCAACAAGCTCGCGGCACAGCTCAAGACTTTGGAGAAATCCGACATCGGCGCGATCAACGCCGGTCTGGAGCGCATCCGTCTGCACGGTCGCAAACTGGAACTGGCCGGCAAACTGGACGCTACCGCACAAGCCGACATGGACGCAGAAAAGGCTGAACTGAACGCCCGTTATCAGGACATCGAAGCGCGCCTCAGCGACCTGCACGCCCAGTTCAACCGCGACAGCCTCACCGCTCGTGATGCCAACGGCAAAGAACTCGAAATCGGCATCGGCAAAGTGGTTCACGCCTACCAGCCGAACGCCATGGGCACTTTTACCAAGGTCGGCTTCTACTTTGGCAAGGTCTGGGAATTCCTGTCCGACGACCCGCGTGAAGCGAATACCGAAGGCGGGATCTTCCCGGCGATCTTCGGCACCGTGATGATGACCCTGATCATGGCGATGATCGTGACGCCGTTCGGCGTGCTGGCAGCGGTTTACTTGCGTGAATACGCCAAGCAAAACGCCCTGACCCGGATCATCCGCATCGCCGTGAACAACCTGGCAGGCGTTCCAGCCATCGTTTACGGGGTGTTCGGCCTGGGCTTCTTCGTCTACGTACTCGGCGGCTCGCTGGACCGGATCTTCTTCCCCGAAGCTCTGCCTGCGCCGACCTTCGGTACGCCGGGCCTGCTCTGGGCCTCGCTGACCCTGGCATTGCTGGCGGTGCCGGTGGTGATCGTGGCCACCGAAGAAGGTCTGGCGCGGATTCCTCGTACCGTGCGTGAGGGCTCGTTGGCCCTCGGCGCGACCAAGGCTGAAACCTTGTGGAAGATCGTGCTGCCAATGGCCAGCCCGGCGATGATGACCGGGATGATCCTCGCCGTGGCTCGCGCCGCCGGTGAAGTGGCGCCGCTGATGCTGGTAGGTGTGGTGAAACTGGCGCCGTCGCTGCCGGTGGACGGCAACTACCCGTACCTGCACCTTGACCAGAAGATCATGCACTTGGGCTTCCATATTTATGACGTCGGCTTCCAGAGCCCGAACGTCGAAGCGGCCCGACCGCTGGTGTACGCCACCGCGCTGTTGCTGGTGCTGGTGATCGCCACGTTGAACTTGTCGGCCGTGTACATACGCAACCACCTGCGCGAGAAATACAAAGCGCTGGATAGTTAAAGGTCGGCGCGGACCTTGTGGGAGCGGGCTTGCTCGCGAAGCTTTTGGCGGCCGTGAGGGCCCCTTCGCGAGCAAGCCCGCTCCCACAGTAGTCCGCGTCCAACCGAACATTTATTGGGCATGCCGCGAAGCGGTGGTCCGAACCGAATTTGTTAGCACAGGGAGCCTCCCATGCAGCACGAAGCACACACCCACGGCATCAACATGTCGGCCCTGGGCCGCGACAAACAGAGCCTGAGTCTCGAGCAGGAAACCGTGGCCATTGAAGTGCCGGGCCTGAGCCTGTTCTACGGCGAGAAACAAGCGCTGTACGACGTCAGCATGAACATTCCGAAACAGCGCGTGACGGCTTTCATCGGCCCGTCCGGCTGCGGTAAGTCCACGTTGCTGCGGACCTTCAACCGCATGAACGACCTGGTAGACGGTTGCCGCGTCGAAGGCGCGATCAACCTCTACGGCAACAACATCTACCGCAAGGGCGAAGACGTGGCCGAGCTGCGTCGCCGTGTGGGCATGGTGTTCCAGAAGCCGAACCCGTTCCCGAAAACCATCTATGAAAACGTGGTCTACGGTCTGCGCATCCAGGGCATCAACAAGAAGCGCATCCTCGACGAAGCCGTCGAGTGGGCACTGAAAGGCGCGGCGCTGTGGGATGAAGTCAAAGATCGCCTGCATGAATCGGCACTCGGCTTGTCCGGTGGTCAGCAGCAACGTCTGGTGATCGCCCGCACCATCGCCGTGGAGCCGGAAGTGCTGCTGCTCGACGAACCGTGCTCGGCCCTCGACCCGATCTCGACGTTGAAAGTCGAAGAGCTGATCTACGAACTGAAATCCAAGTTCACCATCGTGATCGTGACCCACAACATGCAACAAGCCGCGCGGGTTTCCGACTACACGGCGTTCATGTACATGGGCAAACTGGTGGAATTCGGCGACACCGACACCTTGTTCACCAATCCGGCGAAGAAGCAGACCGAAGACTACATTACCGGTCGTTACGGCTAGGAAGCTGTTGTTGCTCACTGAACTGACGCTGCGGTCCACCGCACCTTACCGGACGCTCCAAGGACGCCAACATGATTAGTAAAGAAGGCCTTACCCACCACATTTCCGCGCAGTTCAACGCCGAGCTCGAGGAAGTGCGCAGCCACCTCCTGGCCATGGGCGGGCTGGTGGAAAAGCAGGTCAACGACGCGGTGACCGCGCTGATCGAGGCCGACTCCGGCCTGGCCCAGCAGGTGCGCGAGATCGACGACCAGATCAACCAGATGGAACGCAACATCGACGAAGAATGCCTGCGCATCCTGGCCCGTCGTCAGCCGGCGGCGTCCGACTTGCGTTTGATCATCAGCATTTCCAAGTCGGTGATTGACCTGGAACGCATCGGTGACGAAGCCACCAAGATCGCCCGTCGCGCCATCCAGTTGTGCGAAGAAGGCGAAGCGCCGCGCGGTTACGTCGAGGTTCGCCACATCGGCGACCAGGTGCGCAACATGGTGCGCGACGCGCTGGATGCGTTTGCCCGTTTTGACGCTGACCTGGCGTTGTCGGTGGCGCAGTACGACAAGATCATCGACCGCGAATACAAGACCGCCCTGCGTGAGCTGGCGACCTACATGATGGAAGACCCACGCTCTATCTCGCGGGTCTTGAGCATCATTTGGGTGTTGCGCTCCCTGGAGCGGATCGGCGACCACGCGCGCAACATCTCCGAGCTGGTGATTTATCTGGTGCGCGGCACCGATGTGCGGCACCTTGGCCTCAAGCGCATGAAAGAAGAAGTTGAAGGCACAAGTGGCGAAACCGCTAATGTTCCGGGCAAAGCTGACGATAAGTAAGATTGCCTGAGAAAAGCGCCCGGCCTTTTGGCTGGGCGTTTTTGTTTGCGGCAAATGAATTCGAAAGCAGCACCCGCGAACGAAAAGTCCCGGCGTGACTGAAGGTTTTTGGCAATGTGCCATCAGCAAAGCGGTATGCTTGCCGGGATTTTTTAAAGGGGTTGTGGATGAGTAAGGTCAGTGTGTTGGTCGTGGACGATGCGTCGTTCATTCGTGACCTGGTGAAGAAGTGCCTGCGCAACTACTTTCCGGGCATTCGGATCGAAGATGCGGTCAACGGCAAGAAGGCTCAGTCGATTCTGGCGCGTGAAGCGTTCGACCTGGTGCTGTGTGACTGGGAAATGCCGGAAATGTCCGGCCTGGAACTGCTGACCTGGTGCCGCGAGCAGGACAACCTCAAGACCATGCCGTTCGTGATGGTGACCAGCCGTGGCGACAAGGAAAACGTGGTGCAGGCGATTCAGGCCGGGGTTTCCGGTTATGTCAGCAAGCCATTCACCAACGAGCAACTGCTGACCAAGGTCAAGCAGGCGCTGAACAAGGTCGGCAAGCTCGACACCTTGATGAACAGCGCACCGACCAAGATGAACTCGGCGTTCGGCAACGATTCCCTGAGCGCCCTGACCGGTGGCAAGGCTGAGGTGGTCGGCGCAGCACCTGCCGTCAACCCGTTCGCCAAACCTGTCGCCGCTGCGCCAGCCCCGGCGGCTGCTCCTTCCCGGGGCCTGCTCAACAGCCCGCCGGTCAAGGCCCCGGCTGCTGCGGGCGCACCGGTTGGTGGTCGTGGCCAGGGCCAATTGCGCCTGTCGAGCGGCACCCAGCCCTGCGTGATCAAGGCCTTGAGCCTGAAGGAAGCGCTGCTGGTGGTCAAACGCACCGACATCCTGCCGCAAGTGCTCGAAAGCGCAGTGCTCGACCTGGAGCAGGGCGACAACGCCGAAACCGCGCGCTTGAACGGCTACCTGCACGCCATCGTCGCCCACGAGCAAAAGCCTGACAGCGAATGGCTGCAACTGACCTTCCGTTTTGTGGACAAGGATGCGCAGAAGCTCGACTACATCTCCCGCCTGATTGCCCGTGGTACTGCGCAGAAGCATTTCGTACCCGGCGCGTAATCTTCGTCGCCTGCCAGTAAGCCTTCGCGGGCAAGCCTCGCTCCCACATTTGAAATGCATTCCAACTGTGGGAGCGGGCTTGCTCGCGAAGGGGCCGGAACAAACTCCGCAAAAACATCCCGTAGCCTCTAGCCACACATCAGATTCCACAGTGCTTGTCTTGATTTATATCGGTTTCGATATAGTCTGATCCATAGCGATCTTCCCCAGCCATGCCTTGAAACAACCTCGCTCTGCGTGACTCGTTAGCGTCGATTACCCTTTTTCCTGTCAACAACAGAGGAGAGGTTGATGCCAAGACACAAGGATGTGGTGTTTATCGGGAGCGCACTAAAGGATCTGAAAGAGTTCCCGCTCGACGCGCGAAGAACTGCCGGCTTTCAGTTGGATCTGCTGCAACAGGGGGAAGAGCCTTGCGACTGGCGGCCGATGAAAACGGTAGGGCGGGGAGTCAATGAAATCAGGATCACCGAGACGTCAGGGGCCTATCGAGTGTTGTATGTGGTTAACCGGCCAGAGGCCATTTATGTGCTGCATGCATGGAACAAGACAACTCGTAAAACCGAAACGCGTGATATCGAACTGGCACGTGCCAGATTGCAGGAAATAGGTTAACGCCATGACTGATCATCAAAACCCTGTCCAGCGGTTCGCCAATGTCTGGGATGCGCTGGAAGATACACCTCAAGAGGCCGCGAACATGCGCCTGCGCTCCAAGTTGATGCTGGAGCTGCGCAACGTCATTCGTGGATGGGAGCTGTCCCAAAAAGAGGCAGCCAAACGACTGAACATCACCCAGCCACGACTTAATGATGTGCTGAGCGGCAAGATCGACAAGTTCTCCCTGGATGCCTTGGTGAACCTGTCCACTGCGGCGCAACTGGATGTGGATATCACATTCCAACCGTTTGGCCTTGGTACCGCGCAGTAGCACTTTGTGTCGGGTGCTTGGGGGCGACAGCGCCTGAAAGTAAGCCTTCGCGAGCAAGCCCGCTCCCACATTGGAATGCATTCCCCTGTGGGAACGATCATTTGAAACATCTGCCGACTACCCAGGTCCATTGCACCTGCTAGGCTCCTTCCCAAGCCTTATTCGACAGACTCTTGCCCATGCTCGCGCGCCTGCTGTTTTTCTGTGGTCTTTTCATGGCCTCCACCTCGGCTGTGGCCATGACCATTTACAAATCCACCGATGCCAATGGCGTGGTCTCCTACAGCGACCGCCCCACAAAAGGCTCCCAGGTGTTTGTTTTTCGGGACCGGATGGTCGAGCACCTGGAGCGCCAGGTGTACCTCGACATCAAGAAGCAGAAGGGCGTGGATGTGGTGTTTGTGCGCAACGATCTGTATGCACCGGTGGAGGTCGAGCTGAGCTTTGCCGGGTTGAGCAACGTCAAGGGGGCGCCGAGCCAACCGATTCGCCGGGTCTTGCCGGCGCGCAGCAACTCGCGCCTGGCGCTGCTGACGGCGATTACCGGCGGCAAGCCGCTGGTGTATACCCCGAGCTTCCAATATTCCATGGGCGACCCTTCAGGCGCCGCTCAGAGCTATCGTTATCCCTTCCCCTGGCATGGCGGGCCGTTTCGCTTGAGCCAGGGCGCGAATGGCCAATACAGCCACTTCGGTGCCAAGAACCGCTACGCGATGGACATCGCCATGCCTGAAGGCACGCCGATCATCGCGGCGCGGGCCGGGATGGTGGTGAAAACCGAAAATGGCCAGAGCGGCCGCGGCAATGATCCATCCGGCAATTTCGTGCGGGTGCTGCACGATGACGGGACCATGGGCGTGTACCTGCACCTCAAGCAAGGCTCGGTGAGCGTGCGTGAAGGTCAACGGGTGACGGTGGGCAGTGCGTTGGCGTTGTCGGGCAATACCGGCAACAGCAGCGGGCCGCACCTGCATTTCGTGGTGCAGCGCAATACCGGGTTGGGGCTGGTGTCGATTCCATACCAGTTCAATCAACCGGTGGGGGCGTTACCGAACTTTGCGTTGGGCAAGCAATGATGTGTTGTCGGGTCTGACGCCTTCGCGAGCAAGCCCGCTCCCACATTTGAAATGCATTCCAATGTGAGAGCGGGCTTGCTCGCGAAGGGAGCGACTCGGTTTCGAACTGTGATCGCTTAATCCAGCATCAACACCTTGGCCAAAATAATCTTCGGCCCTTTCATCTTCTTGATGATGATCCGCAAGCCTTCGACTTCCAGCACTTCTTCCTCTTCCGGCACCCGTTTCAGGGTTTCGTAAACCAGCCCGGCGAGGGTTTCGGCTTCGATGTGGTCCAGGTCGATGCCCAGCAGGCGTTCAACCTTGAACAGCGGCGTATCGCCCCGCACCAGCAGTTTGCCCGGCTGATACGCGAGGATCCCGCGTTCGGCCTTGCGGTGTTCGTCCTGAATGTCGCCCACCAGCACTTCCAGCACGTCTTCCATGGTCAGGTAGCCGATGATGTTGCCGTCGGCTTCTTCGACCACGGCGAAGTGCGAACCGCCCTTGCGGAACTGTTCCAGCAGTTGCGACAGCGGCATGTGCCGCGAGATGCGCTCCAGTGGGCGGGTCAGCTCGGCCAGGTTGAACGACTCGGGAATGTGGTCCAGGGCTGCCAGTTCCAGCAGCAGGTCCTTGATGTGCAGCAGGCCGACGAACTCCTGGCGCTCACTGTCGTACACCGGATAACGGCTGAATTTGTGGCGGCGGAACAGCGCGAGGATTTCCTTGAGCGGCGCGTTGAACTCCAGCGTCACCAGGTCTTCCCGGGAGTTGGCCCAGTCCACCACTTCCAGCTCGCCCATCTCCACCGCCGAGGCCAACACACGCATGCCTTGGTCGCTCGGGTCCTGGCCACGGCTGGAGTGCAGGATCAGTTTCAGTTCTTCACGGCTGTAATGGTGTTCGTGATGCGGGCCGGGTTCGCCTTGGCCTGCGATGCGCAGGATCGTGTTGGCGCTGGCGTTGAGCAGGTAAATCGCCGGGTACATGGCCCAGTAGAACAGGTACAGCGGCACGGCGGTCCAGAGCGACAGCAGCTCCGGTTTACGGATCGCCCACGACTTGGGCGCCAGTTCACCGACCACGATGTGCAGGTACGAAATGACGAAGAACGCGGCGAAGAACGACACGCCTTTGATCACTTCGGCCGACTGCACGCCGACGGCTTCAAGGATCGGTTCGAGAATGTGAGCGAACGCTGGTTCACCGACCCAGCCAAGACCCAGGGAGGCGAGGGTGATACCCAACTGGCAGGCCGAGAGGTAGGCATCGAGCTGACTGTGCACGGTGCGCAAGATATGTCCGCGCCAGCCGTTTTTCTCAGCGATGGCCTCGACCCGGGTCGAGCGCAGTTTGACCATGGCAAATTCCGCCGCAACGAAAAATCCGTTGAGCAAAACCAGGATCAGAGCAAAAAGAATCATGCCGAAATCGGCGAAGAGTGTCGCGAGGGTCAAGCCAGGGGATGGGTCCATGATGGAGTTTTGCGGGTTCCGTGTATTCAAAAAAGAGGGAAATGCAGTGCCTGAAGGGCAGGCACAAGTCAGCCAATGTAGCGGCTGACTCGGTGATTGCCTAGTGGCGAGTGCTGGCCGGTATCAATCGGCGGCGCTGATCGCGCGGGTTTTGGTCACCTGAGCCGGCGCGAAATGGCAGGTAAACGTGCTGCCATGCCCCGGCACGCTGCTGATTTCCATCCGCGCGCGGTGACGCAGCAGCACGTGTTTGACGATCGCCAGGCCCAGCCCGGTGCCGCCGGTGTTGGAGTTGCGGCTGGAATCCACGCGGTAGAAACGTTCGGTCAGGCGCGGCAGGTGTTTGCTGTCGATGCCAATCCCGGAATCCTGCACGCTCAAGTGCGCGCCTTGATCATCGCCCCACCAACGAATGCGGATATTGCCTTCGGCCGGGGTGTATTTCACCGCGTTGAACACCAGGTTGGAAAACGCGCTGCGCAATTCGGCTTCGCTGCCCTTGAGCAGAATCGTCGCATCGGCTTCCAGGGTTATGCGCTGATTCTTCTGGGCGGACAACTGCTGGGCGTCGCTCTTGATTGACTTCAGCAAGCTATCGATGACCACCGGCTGGTTGTCCGACGGATAATCCGTGGCTTCCAGCTTGGCCAGCAGTAGCAAGTCATTGAGCAACGTCTGCATGCGCCCGCCTTGCTGTTGCATCTGCTGCAAGGCACGGGTCCAGCGCGGGTTCACGTCTTCGACGTTATCGAGCAGGGTTTCCAGGTAGCCGCAGATCACGGTCAGCGGCGTGCGCAGCTCGTGGGAGACGTTGGCGATGAAGTCTTTGCGCATCTGCTCAAGCTGATGAATGCGGGTCACATCACGCACCAGCATCAAGTGCTCGTTGTTGCCGTAACGTGTGATGTACAGCTGAATGCGCAGGCGATCATTGATCGGCGATGGGATTTCCAGCGGCTCGGCGTAGCTGTCCTGCTCGAAGTATTCCTTGAAACGCGGATGACGCACCAGATTGGTCACCGGTTGGCCGCTGTCTTGTGGAGTCTTGAGGCCGAGAAGGGTTTCGGCGGCGCGGTTCCACCATTCCAGGTTGCCGTCGCTGTCGAGCATGATCACCGCGTCTTTCAGCGCGGCGGTGGATTCCTGGACCCGGTCGATCACCGCTTGCAGGCGCCCGCGCACTCGTTGGTCGCGGCGTTGCAGGTGGTAGATACTGTCGAACACTTCGCCCCACAGGCCATAGCCATCGGGCGGTGCTTCATCGGGTTTGTGCAGGCGCAGCCATTCGTGCAGGCGCAGCAGCTGCTTGAGGGTCCAGGCCAGGTAAAGACCCAGCCCAGCGGCGAGGCTCCAGCCGTAGTAGCCGGAAATCAGGCCGATCACCAGGCAGGCGGTGACCAGCAACAGCATGTGGCGAATCAGGGTGCCATGCCAGTTTTGGTTCACGGAAACTTGCGTCCTTGTCAGCGAGCCGGGCAGTCAGCTCAGGCCTTGGTGGAAAACCGGTAGCCGGTGCCGCGCACGGTTTGTACCAGATTTTCGTAGGCATCGCCGAGGGCTTTGCGCAGGCGCCGGATGTGCACGTCGACGGTGCGTTCTTCGACATAGACATTGCCGCCCCAGACCTGATCCAGCAACTGGCCACGGGTATAGGCGCGTTCCTGGTGGGTCATGAAGAATTGCAGCAGGCGGTATTCGGTCGGGCCCATCTCGGCGGGTTTGCCGTCGATGGTCACGCGGTGGCTGATCGGGTCCAGCAGCAGGCCGCCGACTTCGATCGGGGTTTCACCGTCGGTCGGGCCGGCGCGGCGTAGCACGGCTTTGAGGCGCGCGACCAGCTCACGGGGGGAAAACGGTTTGGTGATGTAATCGTCGGCGCCGACTTCCAGGCCTTGGATCTTGTTGTCCTCTTCGCCCTTGGCGGTGAGCATGATGATCGGGATGCCCCCGGTCAGCTCATCGCGCTTGAGGCGTCGGGCCAACTCGATGCCGGAGGTGCCGGGCAGCATCCAGTCCAGCAGGATCAGGTCCGGCTTGCGGTCGACGATGATGGCATGGGCCTGCTGGGAGTTCTCCGCCTCCAGGCAGTCATAGCCGGCCATTTCCAACGCAACGGCGATCATTTCGCGAATGGGCGCTTCGTCGTCGACGATCAGAATGCTCCTGCCAACCATGCCTTAATCCTCTTGTCATTTAACTGTCTTGCGCCGCATTAGATAACGGAATTATTGCAGTCGTGTGACAGTATTTTAGTCGCCCTGCGATTGTCATGATCCTGAACTAAGCTCTAAGTCCGAATCCTGACAACCACAAAAGGAAGGTTTCCATGAAGCAATACTCGCAATCTTTCAAAGCCCTGATGCTGACTGCGGTCCTGGCTTTGCCGACAATGGCCTTTGCTGCCGAGCCCGTCATGATGAAAGACGGCGTGATGGCCGACCATAAAGGCATGACCCTGTACACGTTCGACAAGGACACCGGCGGCAAATCGGTATGCACCGGGCAGTGCGCGGAAAACTGGCCGCCGTTCAAGGCTGAGGCGGGTGCCAAGGCTGAAGGCAAATGGTCGATCGTTAAACGCGACGATGGCACGATGCAGTGGGCTTACGACGGCAAGCCGCTTTACTACTTCATGAAAGACAAGAAACCGGGTGACAAGGAAGGCGACAAAATGAAGGACGTCTGGCACGTCATCACCAATTCCGGTCCAAAAATGTAATCTGTAGCAGCTGGCGAAGCCTGCGTCCGGCTGCGCAGCAGTCGTAAATCCTGCGTATGCGGTTCATCTGATACTCCGCATGAGCAGACTTTACGACTGCTTCGCAGCCGGACGCAGCCTGCGGCAGCTGCTACCTGAAAGCTCATCAGCGCAACGCGTAATCCAGCACAATCCCCACAAAAATCGCCAACCCCGCCCAGTGGTTGTGCAAGAACGCCTTGAAGCAACGCATCCGGTCCTTGCCCCGGGTGTACCAGAACTCCCAGGCAAAACAGCCCGCCGCCGCCAGCAAACCGAGGTGGAACCAGCCACCGAGCTGGAATTTCGACCCGGCCAGCAGCAGGCAGCCCAGCGCTAGCCCTTGCAGGGTCAGGATGATCACCCGGTCCGCGTCGCCAAACAGAATCGCGGTGGATTTCACGCCGATCTTCAAATCGTCGTCACGGTCGGTCATGGCGTAATAGGTGTCGTAGCCGACAGTCCACAACAGGTTGGCAATCCACAGCAACCAGGCTGCCGCCGGCAATTCACCGGTCTCGGCAGTGAACGCCATCGGCATCCCCCAGGAAAACGCCGCGCCCAACACCACTTGCGGGTAATAGGTGTAGCGCTTCATGAAGGGGTAACTGAAGGCCAGCGCCAAACCACCCAGGGACAGCCAGACGGTCGGCGCATTGGTGCACAACACCAGCAAGAAGCTCACGCCCATCAGCACCGCGAAAAACACCAGGGCTTCTTTTGAGCTGATCTTGCCGCTCACCAGTGGTCGCTGTTCGGTGCGCTTTACGTGGCCGTCGACTTTGCGATCCGCCCAGTCATTGATCACGCAACCGCCGGCGCGGGTCAGTACCACCCCAAGGACGAAAATTACGATGTTGGCCAATGATGGCGAGCCCTTGCCGGCAATCCACAGCGCCCAAAGGGTCGGCCACAGCAGCAGGTAAATGCCGATCGGCTTGTCCATGCGGGTCAGCTGAATGAAATCCCAGGCCCGGGGATTCAAGCGGTTCAGGGACTTGAGCAGGCTGGTGTACATCAGCAGTTCTCCGGATGGGCGCGGGTGGCGAGCCACAAGGTCGGCAGGAAAATCTCGGCCACCAGCACGCTCAAGGCACCGCGATCGAAACGCGAACGGCGGCCCCACAGTTCGGGCACGCGTGACTCCAGCGGCAGCCATTCCTGAGGATAGTGGCAAACCTCGATGGCCTGGCGCTCGAACGCCCGATCACAAAACAGCAGTTCACCCAGCGAGCGGCTGCCCAGTTCGTCCATGTGCAATCCATCGCCCTGCAACGCACTGCGCGCCGCCACGCTGCGGGCGAACACCCAGGCTTGGCCGTTGCCGCGCAGATACACCTCGCGCACCCAGCCTTCGCTGCCATCGGCCAGGTCCAGCGCGGCACATTCATCGGCGCGCAACGCTTGCCAGCCTTCGAATAAAGGCGTGACGCTGAAGCGGTCATTCGACAGACGGATCAAGCGTCGGGTCAGCGATCCTTCGTCGAACAGCCAGTCCAGGGTAGAGGCGTCGGGGAGGGGGGCGAGTCGGTTTTGGGTGAGCCAGAAACGGGCTTTTGAGTGCGGCACAGTGAGTCATTATTGGCAGCAAATGAGGCGGCGAGCTTACCATGTCAGCCGGCGATTTTGATTGAGCCGGCCTGTTGCTGCGTCGAACAGGCTTGCATCTGCCGGGTTCGATCAGTACAAAACGCCCTGAGCCGGACGGCAACGCTTTACCCATCGACCGTTCGCGCCGACAAATGCCTGAATCCTGAGGAAGTAACTGAATGAAAAAGTGGCAATGTGTGGTCTGCGGCCTGATCTATAACGAAGCCGACGGCTGGCCGGATGACGGCATTGCACCGGGCACTCTGTGGCAGGACGTACCGGAAGACTGGCTATGCCCGGACTGCGGCGTGGGCAAGATGGATTTCGAAATGATCGAAATCAACTAAGACAACAAGAGGAGTAAGGCATGAACGCACCTGTCGTGATCGTCGGCACCGGCCTGGCTGGCTACAACCTGGCCCGGGAATTTCGCAAACTCGATGGCGAAACCCCGCTGCTGCTGATTACCGCCGATGACGGGCGTTCTTACTCCAAGCCGATGCTTTCCACCGGGTTCGGCAAAAACAAGGACGCCGACGGCTTGAGCATGGCCGAACCCGGCGCCATGGCCGAGCAATTGAAGGCCGAAATACGCACCCATACCCGCATCAGTGGCATCGATCCTGGCCACAAGCGTTTGTGGGTCGGCGAGGAGTCGGTGATCTACCGCGACCTGATCCTGGCCTGGGGCGCGGAAACCGTGCGGGTGCGGATCGAAGGCGATGGCGCTGATGCGGTATTCCCGATCAATGATTTGGAAGACTACGCACGCTTCCGTGCAGCGGCGGCGGGCAAGCGCCGGGTGCTGCTGCTGGGAGCCGGGCTCATCGGCTGCGAATTTGCCAACGACCTGATCCTCGGTGGTTACGAAGTGCAACTGGTGGCGCCGTGCGAACAGGTCATGCCTACCTTGCTGCACCCGGCAGCCGCCGCAGCGGTCCAGGCCGGGCTGGAAAGCCTCGGCGCACGCTTCCACCTCGGGCCGGTGCTCAATCGCCTGCAACGTGTGGCTGACGGGCTGGAAGCGCACCTGTCCGATGGCCAGGTCATCCCGTGCGACGTGGTGGTCTCGGCCATCGGCTTGCGTCCACGAATCGACCTGGCGGCCGCAGCGGGCGTGCAGGTCAATCGCGGCGTCGTGGTCGATCGTCACCTGAAGACTTCCCACGCCAATATCTACGCCTTGGGCGATTGCGCCGAGGTCGATGGGCTGAATCTGTTGTACGTAATGCCCCTCATGAGTTGTGCGAGAGCGCTGGCACAAACCCTGGCGGGAAATCCTACAGCGGTGAACTACGGCCCGATGCCGATCACCGTGAAAACCCCGGTCTGCCCACTGGTGGTTTCGCCGCCGCCACGGGGCACCGAAGGCGTCTGGACGGTCGAAGGGCAGGGCGCCGACATCAAGGTGCTGTGCCGTGATGGCTCGGGCAAATTGCTCGGTTATGCCCTGACCGGCGCGGCGGTGATGGAAAAACTCGCGTTGAACAAAGAGCTTCCGGCCCTGCTGGCGTAAATACTGGTCGTTCTGTCGGAATCACCCCGCTTTTGCCCCTACAAACGTCGCGCCGAGACTGGCGCGGCTCTTCCGTGCGTGCCATCCTCACTCCCGTCTGCCGCAGAGTAGAGCACCTGCGGCGCCTTGGGCGCTGTTCCAACGAGAACAGCACGGACATAACAACAAAAAACCGTCAAAGGGGCTTCACTAATGCGTAAACCAGAACTCGCCGCTGCAATCGCTGAAAAAGCAGACCTCACCAAAGAGCAGGCCAACCGCGTTCTCAACGCCGTTCTCGAAGAAATCACCGGCGCTCTGCACCGCAAGGACAGCGTCACGCTGGTGGGCTTCGGTACCTTCCTGCAACGCCACCGCGGTGCCCGCACCGGCAAAAACCCGCAAACCGGTGAGCCTGTGAAAATCAAGGCCAGCAACACCGTCGCCTTCAAGCCAGGCAAGTCGTTGAAAGACAGCGTTAATCCATAATTGCGGCGAACTCCCTGAATAACGGGGAGAACCGTATTGAAAAATGGGCATACCGATTGCGGTCGGATGCCCATTTTTTATGTGCGGCTCCGCAACTAACTGTAAGCGAGTCAACTTTCCCTCGAAAGTCCACCATCCTGCCTGTTCTCCTGATCAATAAGGCGCGTGTTGGGACCGTCGGCTCTCAGGCGTTCAGTGACAACTTTCGGCCAAAGATTACGAGAGCGGCGTTTGGCGAGGCTGTAGGTGAGTTCCTGAATTCGGTCCTGCGGGTAGAGCAATGGCTCGAGGATCAGTTTTGCTACATCGCTACTCTGCAGATAGTTTTTGCCACCGGCGTCCTTCTTCGCCTGTTTTAACTGCGCCAACGTGTGTTTGAAGCTGTCGCTCATTTTGAACCGCACGGCCAATTGGCTTTTCACAAACGCATCCGACTCACTGTGGTTGCCGTGCTCATCGAAATAAGGGCCGTTGTTCATATAGGAACGGAGGTACTCCCAAAAGCCTTTTTGCATCGCCAGTGACTTGCCGAAGGGCGGACCTAGGCTGACCATCAGCGCCGTTGCCGGATCTTCAAACTTCCACATGCGAATTTCCAACGAGGCGTTTTGCAGACCACCGATTTGAGTGCCTACCAGTTGAAACTCATTGGCTACGGCGATAATGCCGTCCCATGGGGCGTGGTACAGATCGCCGTCATGATCGAAGTACACTTCGCGGGTACGGCGGTTGAACAGGATGGGTAGGGGTAAGGGGCGAAGGATCTCCCACAGAAACGGCGCTAGAAAAAAGGTGGCTGCCATACTCAAGCCGACTGGGACGCCATCCCATTTCCCCTTGGACATCAGTAGCACTTCTATACATAACATTCCGAGTGCAACCCACCCAAAGAGCCCAGTTAACCGCCCCCGATCTGAATCGCCATCGGCTTGCAACGCCAGGTAATGCTCGGTGTGCTCATCGGTAACAATCAGCTCCTTTGGCTGCTCACCCGTTGATTTGTCCGCTGCAAGCATGACTGTGGGAATAGCACTGTAGGGAGGAGTCTCTGGCGAATTCATATCCATGCTCCTTCCATGATTTTTACCGCTGGTAGCGTCAGTCACTTTCTGGGGGATAGATCAAATCTCCTTTGATACGCCGAAACCCAACTCGCACTCCAGATCCACGAGCCGTGTCGTCGGACCGCTGGCTTTCAGGCGTTCAGTGACAATTTTCGGCCACAGGTTACGAGAGCGGCGTTTGGCGAGGCTGTAGGTAAGTTCTTGAATTCGGCAGGTGGGATAGAAGCAAAGATCTAGTATTAACCCCAGAACATCGATACTGCGCAGATAGTTTTTACCTCCGTTCTCTCGCTTTGCCTGTTTTATCCGCTCCATGGTCTGTTTGAAGCTGTCGCTCATTCTGGGCCGCACGGACAACTGGCTTCGTACAAATGCGCCCGACTCACTGTGATTACCGTGTTCATCGAAATAGGGGCCATTGTTCATGTAGGAGCGGATGTACTCCCAAAAGCCTTTTTGCATTTCCAATGATTTACCGAATGGTGAGCCGAGACTGACCATTAGTGACGTATCTGGTTTTCCGAAACTCCAAACGCGAATTTCAAGTGCGGCGCTTTGCATTCCACCGATATGTGGACCAACCAGTTGGAACTCTTGAGCCACCGCTGAAATGCCGTCCCATGGAGTGTGAAATAACTCTCCTTCGTGATCGAAGTACACTTCGCGAATGCGGCGGTTAAACAGGATAGGTAGCGGTAGCGGGCGTAGTGTTTCCCATAGGAATGGCACAACAAATAGCGGAGCACATATCGAAAGCATTATGAAAAGGCCCTCAGGTTCACCGCTTTGTAGAAGGCTGACTAATCCAAGCCCGACTCCTGCGACCCCACCTATACCGCCTAGCACTCCCGTTATCAGTCCTCTATCAGAATCACCGCCAGCCTGCAAAGCAAGGTAATGCTCCGTATGCTCATCGGTAGTAAACAGCTCCATCGGCTGCTCACCTGTAGGTCTATTTGCCTCGAGAACTACGGTGGATGCAGCGTTGGAACGTGGAGTTTCGGGCGTATTCATATCCATGCTCGCTCCATGATTTTTACGGCGGGTAGCGTCAGCCCTTCTTGTGGTGAGTAGATCAACTCGCCCTCGATGCGCTGCAAGTCCCGCACACCATCTTCATGGTACACACGGCGGTAAGGGGTTATGCCGGCTTGTACAGAAATGCGGGTACCGCTGTGTCGGGCGAAGTTTTTGCCCGTCCATTCGACCTTTTTGATCTGGTCGGGATGGTAACCGAGGGTATCGCCCCAAACTTCGATACCTTTGAAGTGGATCATGGAGTCGGTCAGCGGTACATTTTCTCCCGGCAATTTCAGTATCAGATACGTGGAGGTGACTTTTCCTTGATAGGGGTGCATCTCTGCCAGCCGACGGGCATCAAAACTGACTGGAAACAAAATGGGGTACAGCTGATCTATGGATAGGGTGTAGCTGTTTGACCAAGTGTCGTCTGGACGGATACCAAAATGACTGTTTTTTATCCACTTTTCCAGCGGTGAGTCCGCTGTATAGAGTCGGAAAATAACTCCCGCGACAATCACCACTGTTAGGCCAAGTATTTTAATGGCCACATGAGGCGCAACATTCATCCCCTCTGCAATGGCCGCCGCCTCACCTGCCATGACAGCCGCTTGTGCGGTACGGTAAGCCCGGAAAAGTTTTACATAAAGTACGATGCCGGCCAGTTCGGCGCTGCCGACGACCAGACTCGTCGTCATAGTGTCGAAGTCGCCCTTTTGGTACGACTCAAGAGCTTCTTTCCCATAGAGCACAACGTCGAATGCCAGCACGGCGACCTGCGCCGCCGCAGTAATGGCTGCGCGCCCCAAGGTTTTAGTCAACATTAGTCTTGAAGATACTGAAAACTTCCCGGTCTGGCGGACTGTCTCCCCCCAGCCAACTTCGCCGACTCGCTGCCACACAGCTGCGCTTGCCGCACCAACTCCAAACGCAGCCCCGACTGAGCTAATGCCATTTTTTACCGTTTTGTTATCAACAAACGCACTACCCGCCCAAACAAAATTCACCCCCGCCACAAACGTCACAATCGACTTGATCGGCGCCTTACTCAGCGCCCCCTTCAAATCAAACACCTCGCTCAACTCAACCCCTGCTGCCAGGTTCGCCGGCAAGGGTGGCAGCTTGGTGCTGGCCGGGACCAAATGCATGAACGGGATACCATCGGCCACCCCACTCGCCAGCGGTGAGATGTTCAATTGCGGCGGCACTGCAGGCCGCGTCCCCATCAGATCGCTATACCACTCGCCTGACTGACGCGACGTGACGCCCGAGGTCTGGATGCGCTGGTCGCTACGGGCCAACGCTGCCGCCATGTACAAGCGCCCTGCCGCACTGCTGGTGTTCTCCCCCTGATGCAACTGAAGCGCAGCTGCCGGGGCGATGGACAGAAACAGCGCCTCAACGCTTGAAGCTGGCTTGTGTTGCTTAAGCTTGTCGGCGGTCCGGTTGATCGCCTGTGCATAACCAAAGGCTCTGGCGAGTTTGCTGGCGCCTTCTTGCACGGCTGCATTGTTGTCGCGAGCCACATCGCTCAAATCCACAAGGTATTTGATCTCGCCGACACCAAGCCGCGAAGGCAACCCAAGCAACGCCCAGAGCAACCAAGGTTTACCTAGGGACTTACCTTCCAGATTCAAAGTGATTGCCTTGGCCCCGACACTGGTACTGGCCGGGCCCAGACAAGCCGCCGCAAAATGCAATTCCAGCGCTTCACGGGCAATCGCCTGGGTTATGTCGAAATGACCGCAAGCCGTATCCATGCTCGACGGCCCGTTCACTTGCAGGGTGTTGAACCACGCAACCCAGAACTGGGCCAGTCGCCGAATATCAGCGGTATATCGGTCGTTGTGGATGTCTTGGTCTTTCCACGCCCGCTTGAGTTCGTCATAGCGGGTGATGGACGGCAGCTGTGCGCTCAGTTGGCGGTCGCCTTCGCTCAGTGATTTGATGACACCGGCCAAGGCCCACTCTTCAGCGTGATGCTTCTGGTAACTGTCGAAGGCTTCTTTGCGCGCACGCATCAGCGCGGCGAGGTCGAGCAGCACGCCCCATGCATCGTCAATGATCGCGAAGGTTTGTTGCTCGCAAGCGTTCATCTGACGCTGCAATTTCAGCCAGTCAGGGGCGTGTTCCGTTTCAGGCTGAGCGCTCCAGCCATAGCTTGTCGCATCGTTGTATTCGCCAATCTGCTTGTTGATGGTGCCGAGCGGGCCGCTGAACGGCGCAACGCCCGGTACAAAACTGCGCATGATGCGCTGGCGCACGACGGGATTCGTTCTGGCGGATTTGTACTGCAGTTCGCTCCAGCGCACGGGCGACCACACCAACGCAGCAGCATCACCCGCCCTGAGCAGCAGATGCGGTTTGACTCGGGTATCGATCACCTTGCCCGCGCGAGGGGTTTGCGTGAGCTGCGCTTTTTCGACCGCATATTCCACCAGCCTGGGTGGATTGCTCTCCCACACGTAAAGCCAACCGTCGCGCAACAAACGGGCGGTGTAGTTGAGGGTGTGCGGAGTCAGGTCAGGATGCCTCGGGCCCAGTTCGGGAAACTGGCCATTCAGAGCGGGCAATTCATGGGCGCTGGTATCGACAGCGGTTGTCGGGCCCAAGGCATAACGCAGCGGCAAGACAGCAGCCAACAGCGGGCACGCCCCAACACGGATTTTATTCTGGATGCTCATGCATTGTTCTCCAGACTGGCGGGCAGATTGAGTGCGTGCAGCAGCGGCTCAGGCAGAGTGATTTGCGCAGCCAGACCTTTATTGGCCGGTGCCGCGTCGTATTCAGGTGCTTCGTTTTCCCAGGCGCACACCGCCGCATTACCGTGCCGGAGCCAGACGCTATCCACGCCATGCCAAAAACCTGCGGGCCATTGCGCGTCGACCAGCCAGGCACGGCTCAGAACGGAGCCATCCGCCAAGCGCAACCAGAATTCACGCTGTTGCTCATCAAAAACGCGTAAACGACGTTGCAGGATCGGTAGCAATTGTCGGGGGCTTTGTGTGGTAGCCAGCCACACACCGTGTTGCAGATCAGAACCGCCCCACCACGCGGCATAGGTCGCGCTGCCTGGCGAGGCGTTCAGGAGAAAAGGCCCCGCTGCGCAAATGGGCTCGTAAGCGGTTCCCTTGAATAGCGACTGAGGATGGTCCGGGCCGTAGTGCTCGTGGAGCCAATCAATTGCGCTCTCATAGTGGGCACCGTCGAGCACGAGCAGCCCTTTGTTTGGGGTGGCCGGCGTCATGCTTGCGCCCCCTCTGCCTGGACGGCATCGCACACTGGGCAGAGGCCGGTATTGGCCTCACGAAAGACGATGTTCTGTTTGAGCAAGGCTTCCATCGGCAGAGTATCGATGACCACGGACTCGGCTCCCCGCGGCACTGCCGACAACGGCGTCTGCGCCGCCATTCCTGCTACCGGCGAACCACCTTCAACAACGGCCACGCTGCTGAAGATCCCGCCGGCATTGATCACGATGTGGTGACCGCCAGCCGTGAGTGTCAGGCTCGTACCCGCATCGATCACCACTTGGCTCGCGGTGACACGGGTGTGCGGCCCAGCCTGAATCACCAGTGTTCCGGCCGCCGTCGTGCTGCTATTGCCGCCGATGCTGATCAGCTCATCGCTGCCGATCACCGTGTTGCGCAGGCCTTGGGTGGTGTGCGTCTCATCGCCCTTGATCAGGCTGGCGCTGTGGTTGTCGACCTGCTCGAAACGGTCGTGGCCGATCAGGCTGTGGCTGTCGCGGCTGATCTGTTCGCGGCGGTCGTTATCGATCCGGGTATCGCTGTCGTTGAGAATCAGTTGTTCGATGTCACGCTGGGCGCGCAGGTAGATTTTTTCCTGCCCGGCGCGATCCTCCAGCGACAGTTCGTTGTAGCCGCCGGTGTGCGGGGAGCTGTGGCTGCGCAAGACGGTTTTGGTTTTGTGCTCCGGCAGGGCGTGCGGTACGGACGTGACTTTGTTGACGACACACCCGGTGATCAAGGGTTGATCGGGATCGCCTTCGAGGTAGGTGATGACAACTTCCATGCCGATGCGCGGGATGGTCACCGCCCCGAAACCTTCCCCCGCCCAACTGGAGGAAACCCTGAGCCAGCAACTGCTTTTCTCACAGTTGAGTTCCGCTCGGTCCCACGGAAGTTCGACCTTTACGCGACCATATTCATCGCAGTAGATCTCTTCGCCGACGGGCCCGGTCACGCGTGCGGTCTGGCTGACCAACTGCGTTTTTCGAGGGCGCAATGGCGGGCGGTAAAACACGTCCCACGGAATGGCGCTGAAGTGGTTGCGATAGCCTTGGGTGAAGCCGTCTTCCGGGTTGACGTCGCTGGTGATCGCCTCTTCCAGTGACTGCGGTTGTTTCCCACGGTGCGTCACACTCAGCAACAACCACAGATCGTTGGCGTTTTTACGCGGGTGCTCAGTCAGGTCGAAAAAATGCCCGCTACGCAGGGTCGGTTGATCGCTCTTGCCCTTGGCCAATTGATAATCGGTGCGGTGCCGCTCCAGAGCCTGCCGGGCGAGTTGCTTGCCGCGCTTTTCGTTCTCGATCAGGACGGGGTAGCGATAGTCTTCGAGCTCGGGGCTGAACTCGGCCGTGAAGCGACTTTCCAACAGCAGGCTCGGGCGCTTCAGGTCATAGTCCCGACGCGTGACCGTGCTGGTGCGGGTACTGAAACCCATGGCGAACTGGCTGACGACCGGGTGGTCCGCGATCATGCCGGAGTCTTGCTGGTACGGGGTTTCGCCCAGTTTGGGGAAGAACGTCTGATCGTCGGTGAACACCAGCCGATGACCGTCCGGCGAGTGCTGGTGATGCCAGGCGATACCGTCCTCGGCGCACAGCCTCTGGAGAAACTCTAAGTCCGATTCCCCGTACTGCGTGCAGTACTCACGCGGCGGACTGGTGCTGACATGGAAGGTGAACGCATCGCTCAGGATGCCGTGACCGTTAAGCACCTGCGTGATGATCTGCGGCACCGTCAGCCGCTGGAAAATTCGTTGGTCATGGCTGAACTGCAAATAGTGCAGCGCCGGTACCAGGGTCAGGTGATAGCGGGTCAGTCGCTTGCCGGCTTCACCGACCCAGACGTCTTCGATACGGCCATGGACGCCTTCGCCATTGAGGCCGAATTGCAAAAACGCCGGTTGGCTGAGCAAGCTCTCCAGATCGAAATCCGGATGCTCGCTGACCAACTCAACGTTGATGGCGTACAGGGCGCTGATGGCTTCCGTACCCTCAAAAGTCAGCACCTTGAAATCGTGACGAACAGCGGGGATATGCAGCGCAAAATGCGCCGTATTGGCCGGTCGGAACATACGCTTATCCTTAAGCAAATAGGAAATAAAGCGCGATATCCAAACCGTCCCTGGTCTGTGCACGCGAAAACTGGCGGGCACGTTATCAATGGGGGAAAGAGATTAATGTAGGAAGAATCTTCGAATAACGTCGGAGCCTTCCGGGTTTAAAGGCAGGTGTGTTGTCCTAGGCCAGGATTGTGTAAGTTGCGTGCAATTGGGCGATCATTCCCGCCAATTGAGCCGTGTATGACCGCATTTTAGGTATATGAAAAATGCCATCATTTTGGTGGCACTTTTTTAAATGGCTGTTGTCGCTCATCAAATTAAAGTTTGATCGCAATAATTTTTCGGAAGAGTCCTACATTTATCTTTTTTTATTCTTGTCATGCTTTACGCCCCATCCGCAGACCCAATCCACAATGGATGCTGGGGATTTGAGGAACGGCTCTGGATCGATGGTTCGGGGCCAGCGGGGCGGCGGACGAAATATTAAAGTGATATCAAGGGATACCCTGACAGATATAGGGTTATCTCTTACGCGACGCCGAGAACACTTCGTCTTGTTGTTTAATCGGATGCTTGCTAGTGGCCATCATAGTGATTACGATGCGCCCACTTGCAAGAGCACGAACTCAATTGGATGAGAATCATCGAAGCTCTTTGATACTGTCCGCCGCCGTTGAAACTCCAATTGGCGTGTGACCGTAATCCTAATTAAAGGCCATGGATGTCCTACTCAAGCAAACTTTCCGCTCATTACCTTGACCTCGCAAAAGCCTCTGTTTCCAAAGAGAATTTCGCGGGTGAGGATGTTCGCTTTTCGAGCGAATATGAGGCCCTGGAAAGCGAGCTCGCCAAAGCCCAATCGATGCATGAAGCCGGTCAGATCGACTGGCTGAAAATCCGTGAAAACAGCGAAAACCTGCTGCGCACCCAATCCAAGGATTTGCGCGTCGGTGCCTGGCTGACCTGGGCTTTGTACCAGCGCGAATCCTTCCAGGGCCTGCTGGCGGGCCTTGGTTTGTTGCACCACCTGTCGGAAAACCACTGGGCCGAAGTTCATCCAAACAAGGCGCGCACCCGCGCCGCGGCCATCAGTTGGTTGGTGCCGCGTCTTGAGCAGGTGCTGACCGAAAAAGTCGCGATCAAAGAGCAGTTGCCGATGTTCCGCCGGATGGTGGAGCACCTCGAAGGCCTCGATGCCGCGTGCACCGAACACCTGGGCGACGACGCGCCGCTGCTGCTGCCGATCTCCCGTCGCCTGAAAAACATGGTGCAGCGCGCCGCCGATAACCAGCCGGAACCGGGCGTGGTGGGGGCTGCGGTCGCTCAGGTCAAACAGGCCGCGACCCAGCTGTTCACCCCCGGCGCACCGATCGACAACGAAAAAGAAGCCCACAAGGCCCTGCGCGCCCAGCAGGAAAACGCCCGTCCGTTGTGCGCCTGGTGGCTCAAGCAGAAAGCTACCGACCTGCGCGCCTTGCGCCTCAACCGCACGTTGCTGTGGTTGCCCATCGACGCGGTGCCCGAGCGTAACGCCGAGCAGATCACCATGTTGCGCGGGCTGCCGGCGGACAAGCTCAAGGCCTATCAGGATCGCTACGATCAGGCGAAATACGCAGACCTGCTGGTAGAACTGGAGGCAAGCCTGGCGAAGGCGCCGTTCTGGTTCGATGGCCAGCGAATGGTCTGGGAATGCCTCCAGGGACTGAACGCCGAGATGGCAATGCGCGAAGTGGAAATCCACTTCGCGCTTTTGATTCAGCGCCTGCCCGGCATCATCGAACTGCGTTTCCATGACGGCGCGCCGTTTGCCGATCCGGCCACCCGCGCCTGGGTCAGCGCCCACGTCATGCCGCATCTGCAAAGCGCCACTGCGCCGCGCAAGGTTGAAGTCGCTGACAACCAGCCGGCCTGGGAAGTGGCCCTGGAAGAAGTCCTGCCGATTTTGCGCAAGGACGGCCTCAAGGCTGCCGTGCAAATCCTCAAGCAGGGCCTGCAAGGCGCCCAAGGCGGGCGGGCGCGATTTTTCTGGCAGTTCGCCCTGGCGCGGTTGTGCTTCATGGCCAAAAAGTACGAACTGGCCAGGACCCAACTCGAAACCCTCGACCAAACATTACAGGACTCAGGCCTGAACGCCTGGGAGCCCGATCTTGCGCTGGAAGTGCTGCATTTACTGCATAGCTGCTGCGAGTTGTTGCCGCAGAACCATGCCGTACGTGAACGCAAGGAAGAGATTTATCGCAGGCTGTGCCACCTCGATCTCGAAGTGGTACTCGAATAGGCCCCAGGGCCACAACCGCAAGGAGAAAAGCCATGGCCAAAGAAGGCTCGGTAGCCCCCAAGGAACGCATCAACGTCACCTTCAAACCCGCCACTGGCGGTGCCAATGAAGAGATCGAACTGCCGTTGAAACTACTGGCAATCGGTGACTACACCCACCGCAAGGACGAACGCAAAGTCGAAGATCGCAAGCCGATCAGCATCGACAAAATGACGTTCGACGAAGTGCTGGCCAAGCAAGAGCTGAGCCTGACGTTGAACGTGCCGAACCGTCTTCAGGAAGAAGGCAGCACTGAAGAGTTGGGCGTGCAACTGCGCGTCAACTCGATGAAGGACTTCAACCCGGCCAGCCTGGTCGAGCAAGTGCCTGAGCTGAAAAAACTGATGGAACTGCGCGACGCGCTGGTGGCCCTCAAAGGCCCGCTGGGTAACGCGCCTGCGTTCCGCAAAGCCATCGAAGGCGTTCTCGCCGACGACGAATCCCGCGGTCGCGTATTGGGTGAGCTGGGCTTGAACGCCGCCGCCCAGGACGCCTGAGTCTCTATCAGCCAAGGAAGCCAACACCATGAGCACTAGCGCAGCACAGCAAAAGAGCAAAGAGAATGGCGAATACAGCATTCTCGACAGCATCATCGCCGAAACCCGCCTGACGCCGGACGACGAAGCCTACGACATCGCCAAGCGCGGCGTGTCGGCGTTCATCGAAGAGCTGCTCAAGCCGCAGAACAACGGTGAACCGGTCAAGAAGGCCATGGTCGACCGCATGATCGCCGAGATCGATGCCAAGCTCAGCCGCCAGATGGACGAAATCCTGCACCACCCGGACTTCCAGTCCCTGGAATCCTCGTGGCGCGGCCTGCAGTTGCTGGTCGACCGCACCAACTTCCGCGAAAACATCAAGATTGAAATCCTCAACGTCTCCAAAGACGACCTGCTGGACGATTTCGAAGATTCGCCGGAAGTCATGCAGTCGGGCCTGTACAAGCATATCTACACCGCTGAATACGGTCAGTTCGGTGGTCAGCCAGTCGGCGCGATCATCGCTAACTACTACATGTCCCCGAGCTCGCCGGACGTGAAACTGATGCAGTACGTGTCCAGCGTTGCGTGCATGTCCCACGCGCCGTTCATCGCGGCTGCCGGCCCGAAATTCTTCGGCCTGGAAAGCTTCACCGGCTTGCCGGACCTGAAGGATCTGAAAGATCACTTCGAAGGCCCGCAATTCGCCAAATGGCAGAGCTTCCGTGAGTCGGAAGACTCCCGTTACGTTGGCCTGACCGTGCCGCGTTTCCTGCTGCGTAACCCGTACGACCCGGAAGAAAACCCGGTCAAATCGTTCGTGTACAAAGAAACCGTCGCCAACAGCCACGAGCACTACCTGTGGGGCAACACCGCCTACGCGTTCGGCACCAAGCTGACCGACAGTTTCGCCAAGTTCCGCTGGTGCCCGAACATCATCGGCCCGCAGAGCGGTGGCGCGGTTGAAGACCTGCCGTTGCACCATTTCGAAAGCATGGGCGAAATCGAAACCAAGATTCCTACGGAAGTTCTGGTTTCCGACCGTCGTGAAGACGAACTGGCCGAGGAAGGTTTCATCGCCCTGACCATGCGCCAAGGCTCCGACCACGCGGCGTTCTTCTCCGCGAGCTCGGTGCAGAAGCCGAAGTTCTTCGGC